>NZ_BAAAIZ010000074.1:18856-55680 GCF_039526425.1 Streptomyces thermospinosisporus | reverse complement strand
GTCACTGACCGCCTACGATCACTGACCGCAACGACACCCCTTGGACTCATTCATCTAGGCGGCACGAATGCCCGCAGTGGGGCGGGGAGCCGCGCACGGCGATCAGCAGGGCACCGGGCTTGGGCGGCCGCAGGCGCGCGCGGCGGGGAGGGGCGGGGTGGTGGTGTCCGCCCGCAGCGGCCGGCGCGTCCGCGCCAGTACCCCGATAGGAAGCCGATTTCGCGCCAGACCGAGGACGGATACCACCACCCCGGCCCCGACTCACCCACCCACCGCGGGCGCTACGCGCACCCCCACCGGAGCCGCAGTGGCGCCGCAGGCATCGCCACGCGCACCCCCACCCAGCCGCGCGGACGTGAGGCGCTACGCCTTGATCTCAGGTGCGTACGTGCCGAAGCTCCAGATGTTGCCCTCGAGGTCGCGGGCCATGTAGTCGCGGGAGCCGTAGGCCTGGTCCGTCGGGGGCATGAGGATCTCCGCGCCGTGCTCCACGGCGCGCTGGTGGTGGCCGTCGACGTCGTCCACGACCACGTAGATACCGGCGGGGCCCGCGGCCTTCATCGCCGTGTCGAAGGCGCCGCCCCGGCCCTTCGTGCCGAGCATCACCACGCCGTTCCCCTGCGCCAGCTCCGCATGCTCCACCGAGCCGTCCTCGCCCTCGTACACGGACAGCTCCGTGAAGCCGAAGGCCTCCGTGAGCTGGCGGATCGCCGCCTTCGCGTCGGTGTACAGCAGCGTGGGACAGATGCTGGGACGCCCGCCTGCCATAACGATCACTCCCTCGTGTCGTCGCCACTCGCGGCCAGTGTGACACCCGCCACTGACGACGCCCCGTAAACGCAGCTCGGCGCCCTCCGGCGCCGGAAAACCGCTTGCACCGCCCCGTTAGAATGGCCCGCATGGCCATTCTCCTTGCGCATTAGACGGCGGGATTCGTCCTCAGCCGCCCATCCCGCCACCCACCCGCTCTGGAGTCTGACCAGTGATCTCCGCTTCCGGTATCGAGCTGCGTGCCGGTGCCCGCGTCCTCATCGAGAGCGCCACCTTCCGCGTCGCCAAGGGCGACCGCATCGGCCTCGTCGGCCGCAACGGCGCAGGCAAGACCACCCTCACCAAGGTCCTCGCCGGCGAGGGCATCCCGGCCGCCGGTACCGTGACCCGCTCCGGCGAGGTGGGCTACCTGCCGCAGGACCCCCGCACCGGCGACCTCGACATGCTCGCCCGCGACCGCATCCTCTCCGCGCGCGGCCTGGACGTGCTGATCCGCAAGATGCGCGAGAACGAGGAGCGCATCGCCAACGGCAAGGGCGCCACCCGGGAGAAGGCGCTCAAGCAGTACGAGCGCCAGGAGACCGAGTTCCTCACCAAGGGCGGGTACGCCGCCGAGGCCGAGGCCGCCACCATCGCCGCCGCGCTCAAGCTGCCCGACCGGGTGCTGAACCAGCCCCTGCGCACCCTCTCCGGCGGTCAGCGCCGCCGCATCGAGCTGGCCCGGATCCTGTTCTCCGACGCGGACACGCTGCTGCTCGACGAGCCGACCAACCACCTCGACGCCGACTCGATCATCTGGCTGCGCGACTACCTCAAGACCTACCGCGGCGGCTTCATCGTGATCTCCCACGACGTCGACCTGGTGGAGACGGTCGTCAACAAGGTGTTCTACCTGGACGCCAACCGCGCCACCATCGACATCTACAACATGGGCTGGAAGCTCTACCAGCAACAGCGCGAGGCCGACGAGAAGCGCCGCAGGCGCGAGCGGCAGAACGCCGAGAAGAAGGCCGCCGCGCTCAACGCCCAGGCGGACAAGATGCGCGCCAAGGCCACCAAGACGGTCGCCGCGCAGAACATGGCCCGCCGCGCGGAGCGGCTGCTGGCCGGGCTGGACGAGGTCCGCCAGTCCGACAAGGTCGCCAAGCTGCGCTTCCCCGAGCCGGCACCCTGCGGCAAGACCCCGCTGATGGCGGAGGGCCTGTCCAAGTCGTACGGCTCGCTGGAGATCTTCACCGACGTCAGCCTGGCCATCGACCGGGGCTCCCGGGTCGTCATCCTCGGGCTCAACGGCGCGGGCAAGACGACCCTGCTGCGGCTGCTCGCGGGCGTCGAACAGCCCGACACCGGCGCCGTCGTCCCCGGTCACGGGCTCAAGCTCGGCTACTACGCGCAGGAGCACGAGACTCTCGACCCCGACCGCACGGTGCTGGAGAACATGCGCTCCGCCGCGCCCGACATGGATCTCGTCGAGGTCCGCAAGGTGCTCGGCTCGTTCCTGTTCTCCGGCGATGACGTCGACAAGCCTGCCGGGGTGCTCTCCGGCGGTGAGAAGACCCGTCTCGCCCTCGCCACGCTGGTGGTCTCCTCGGCGAACGTGCTGCTGCTCGACGAGCCGACCAACAACCTCGACCCGGCCAGCCGCGAGGAGATCCTCGGCGCCCTGCGCACCTACAAGGGGGCGGTCGTCCTGGTCACCCACGACGAGGGCGCGGTGGAGGCGCTGCAGCCGGAGCGGATCATTCTGCTGCCGGACGGCGTCGAGGACCTGTGGGGTGCCGACTACGCGGACCTCGTCGCTCTCGCCTGATCCCGGGGCGCTCGATCCAGGGCCGCTCTCGTGATCCGAGGCGGCGCTCGTGATCCGAGACCGCTCTCGCCTGACCCGGGGGCGGGGCCCCGGCCCGGATCCGGCCGCCCGGCCGTGATCAACGGCGTATGGATCATTCGGCCCATCGGTGATCCATCATCTGTGTGAGATCTCCTCGTACCGAGGTGTGTCCTACACGGATTTCGCGGCCGGGCACCCGAAAAAGGGCGGCCTGGCCGCGCCGCCTTTCTGACCTGGCACTTCACGGAGGAACCCGTTCGGCGGTATCCATGGGGCCGGATGGAATTTCGTATTCCGCTTGTGGGGACGGACTCCTGTCGTCACAACCTTGTCTCACGGACCTTGCCGAATGGGTGGCCATCGGGCCCGGTAGGGGTGATCATGAGAAGACCAGAGCGCACTTCCCATGAGGAGGCACGGGTGGCCGAGACTCTGAAGAAGGGCAGCCGGGTGACCGGCGCCGCGCGCGACAAGCTCGCGGCAGACCTGAAGAAGAAGTACGACGCCGGTGCGAGCATCCGGGCGTTGGCCGAGGAGACCGGCCGCTCGTATGGCTTTGTGCACCGGATGCTGAGCGAGTCGGGCGTCACGCTCCGCGGGCGTGGCGGGGCAACGCGCGGCAAGAAGTCCGCGAGCTGACCCGGAGCGTCGAAACCGGAGCGCCCCGATAAGTGGCCACCCGGTCGGCCGACCGACCGGCTGGGTGGTTACTGTGCAGTCACTTAGCTGTGCCGCGGGATGGGTGCGAGCCTGTCGTGCGGTACGGAAGACGACCGCACCCATCGGAGGCGCCCCATGGCTTCGTCCGCCCAGGACCTCGGTCCCGCCAGTCCCGTACTCGACAAGGACGGCGTACGGCTCACCGTCGACGACGCGATCGCCACGGTGACGCTGACCAACCCGGCCAAGCGCAACGCGCAGAGCCCCGCTCTGTGGCGTGCGCTCACCGAGGCGGGCCGGTTGCTGCCGGGCTCCGTCAGGGTCGTGGTGCTGCGCGGGGAGGGCAAGTCCTTCTCCGCGGGGCTCGACCGGCAGGCTTTCACACCGGAGGGCTTCGACGGCGAGCCGTCGTTCATCGACCTCGCACGCGGCGACGACGCGACGCTGGACGCGACCATCGCCGAGTACCAGGAGGCATTCACCTGGTGGCGGCGCAGCGACATCGTGTCCATCGCCGCCGTGCAGGGCCATGCGATCGGCGCCGGCTTCCAGCTGGCCCTCGCCTGCGATCTGCGCGTGGTCGCCGACGACGTGCAGTTCGCCATGCGCGAGACCAGCCTGGGCCTCGTCCCCGACCTGACCGGCACCCACCCGCTGGTCGGGCTGGTCGGTTACGCCCGCGCGCTGGAGATCTGCGCGACCGGCCGCTTCGTCGGGGCCGAGGAGTCCGTGAGCATCGGCCTGGCCAACGTGGCAGTGCCCGCGGCCGAACTGGACGCGGCGGTCGGCGACCTCGCCTCCGCCCTGCTCGCGGCTCCCCGTGACGCGGTCATCGAGACCAAGGCGCTGCTGCGCGGCGCCCAGGACCGCACCTACGAGGAGCAGCGCGCCGCCGAACGCGCCGCCCAGGCCCGCCGCCTGCGCGACCTCGCCGGCCTCGGCGAATAACGAGAGCTCCGCGTTTCGCCGACGCTCGTCACCACACCGCCGTCGACACCGCCGTGCGGACCGCGCGGGCCACTTCCAGTGGACGGTGCCCCGCGCGCATCGCGAGGCCCACGCGCACATGGTGGCGCCGTTCGCCGTCTCTCCCGGTCCGCGGCGCGTGTTCAGTCGAGGCTGGTGACCAGGACCGCTGCTGTCGGCTGATCCGGGAGCGCCTGCGAGACGGCCGTGCGGACCGCGCGGGCCACTTCCACGGGGCGGTGGTCCGCGCGTACCGCCAGGTCCACGCGCACATGGCGCCGGGGCAGCGCGGTCGCTGTGGCCGCCGTCTCCGTGAAGTGCACGGCGCGGCCCAGCACGCGCGTCAGCCTGGCCACTCCGGAGACGGCGAGCGCCGCCGCGGCGACCCGGCTCTCGTCGGAACCGGCGGGTGAGGGTGCCTGATCCCCCTCGGAACCGGAGGCACCGGCGGAACCGGCGGTCCAGTCGTCGCCCGAGCCGGCCCCAGCAGCAGCGCCATCGGCCTCCGGACCACCCCCTGCCCCACTCCCGCCTACGGCCGCCGCGCCCTCGCCCGTCTCCGGCGGCTCCGGTGGGCCCTCCAGCAGGTCCGTCACCGCCAGGTCGACCTCCGTCACCGCCAGCCCGATGTGCTCCGCCGCGGCCTGGGCCAGGGCCGCCCGCAGGCGGTCCGCCGTGGCCGGCAGTGACTCCGACTCCAACTCCGACGCCACCGCAGCGAACTGTGCCGACAGCCGCAGCGGACCCGGCGGCAGCGCGCCCGGCGGGGACGGCACCACCGGCTCGGCCACCTCCTCGGAGTCCGCGAGCGCGATCCGTACCGTGCCGAGGCGCACCTCTTGCACCCCCTGTGTCACCGCATCGCGCAGCACCGGCTCGACGGCCCGCTCCGCGATCCACGCCCCGTCCTGCGCCCCGCCCAGGGGCAGCAACCTGCCCAGACCCAGCTGCCGCCGCACCGCCCGCGTCCATCGCTCCGCCGTCATTCCTCCAGCCTGCCGCATACCTGGCGCGCGACCACGCCAGCGCGCATACGGTGGTCAGGAGGACGACCGAAGGGACGTAACGGCGATGACCGACATGACCGAAGGGGCCCCGACCCGCGGCCCCGACACGGAGAAGACCCTTCCCGAGAGCTCCGCACGCAAGGGCACCCGGCGAGGCGGCGGCGACCCGGCGAACCGCGGCCGTACCACCATCGCCGACGGCGTCGTGGAGAAGATCGCCGCACTGGCCGCCCGCGACGTGGTCGGTGTGCACGCCATGGGCAGCGGGGCGTCCCGCACCTTCGGCGCCGTGCGCGACCGGGTGCCCGGCTCGAAGTCGGTGACCCGCGGCATCAAGGCCGAGGTCGGCGAGGTGCAGACCGCGCTCGACCTGGAGATCGTCGTCGACTACGGCGTCCCCATCGCGGATGTCGCCAGGGACGTGCGGGAGAACGTCATCGCGGCCGTGGAGCGGATGACCGGCCTGGAGGTCGTCGAGGTCAACATCGCGGTGAGCGATGTGAAGCTGCCCGACGAGGAGGACGAGGAGCCGGAGTCCCGGCTGCAGTGAACAGACCCCCGGCGCGAGGAACTGAGGAGCGCACATGAGCATGGCCGTGGTCGGCATGATCGCCGGGATGGCGCTGGGTTTCGCCGGGTACTTCGGCGGGTTCGGGGCCTTCCTGCTGGTGGCGGCCCTGGGGGCCGTCGGCTTCGGGGTCGGGCGGTTCCTCGAGGGGGACTACGAGCTCGGAGACTTCTTCCGTCCGCGCGGTGAACGGCGACGGTGACGCGGGTGAGCACACAGGCCGGTGAGTCCGCGCCGGCGCCGGCCGCCGTCGCGCCGGGCGAGCGCGGAGCGACCAGGATCGCCGACCGGGTGGTCGCCAAGATCGCCTCCCGGGCCGCCCGCGAGGCCGTCGGCGCCCTGCACCCGGACGCCGCGCCGCCGCACGCCACTGTCGTGGTGCACGACGACACCGCCCGGGTCCGCGTCCATGTGGAGCTCGACTACCCGTGCGACATCGGCGGCCGGTGCGGGCAGGTGCGCAGCCATGTCACCGAACGGGTGGGCACGCTGGCCGGCATGCATGTGCCGGAAGTGGTCGTCCACGTGGAGCGGCTGCACCTGGCCACGGCGCTGACCGCGGCCCCGGGGAGGATCCGATGAGCGAACCCACCGGCACGGTCCTCGACAAGACCCCTCCGCCGCCCCCGCCGACCGAGGCCGGGCGGAGGGAGCGCCGGCGCTTCTGGTCGGCCCGCCGCGTCCCGGCGGCGCTGCTCGCGCTGGTGACCTTGGTGATCGCGGGCGCGTTCCTCTACGACATCGCCGCCGTGCGGGCCGACCGGCCCCCGATGAAATGGCGCCGCGAGCTCGCGCAGCAGCTCGCCCGGCGGCCCCTGGACGACACCTGGGTGCTGGTCGGCGCCGGCGTCGCCACCGCACTCGGCCTGTGGCTGCTCCTGCTGGCGCTGACCCCCGGACTGCGGCCGCTGCTCACCATGCGCCGCACCCACCCCGACGTCCGCGCCGCACTGCACCGGGACGCGGCCGCGACGGTGCTGCGGGACCGGGCCATGGAGGTGGCCGGTGTGCAGTCGGTGCGGGTACGGGTCAGGCGCCGCCGGGCCGACGTCCGCGCGGTGTCGCACTTCCGTGAACTGGACGAGGTGCACGACGATTTGGACGCCGTCCTCACCGAAGCGGTGCGCGGGCTGGGGCTGGCCCGGCCGCCCGCCCTGTCGGTGCGGGTGCGGCGCTCCGGCCGGAAGGGGTGAGGGCGGTGCTCAGGGTCGTCAACCGTGTCCTGCTCGGGCTGGCCGGGCTGGTGCTGGTCGCCCTCGGCGGCTCGGTGCTGGCCATCGGGCTGGGGGCGCCGGCCCCGTCCTGGTGGCTGCACGACGGAAGGGACGATGTGCTGCTGAGCGAGGCGGAGCGCACTCACTGGCGGGCGGAGGGCTGGTGGTGGCCGGTGGTCATCGCGGTCCTCGCCGCCCTGCTCCTGCTCGCCCTGTGGTGGCTGGTCGCCGTGTTGCGCCGGCGCCGCCTCGCCCACGTCCTGGTGGACACCGGCGACGGCGAGGAGGCGGTGGTGCACGGTCGGGCCCTGGAGCACGCGCTCACCGAGGACGCCGGTCATCTCGCGGGCGTCGAAAAGGCCCAGGTGCATCTGACGGGGCGCCGCCAGGCCCCTCAGGTCCGCGTGCGGATGTCCCTGGCGCCGCACATCGATCCAGGCACGGCCCTGGACGACCTGACCCACCGCACCCTGGCCCACGCCCGCGACTCGGCGGGCCTGGCTTCGCTGCCGGCCGAGGTCCGGCTGCGTGGCGTGCGGCACCGGGCCGAGCGGGTGAGCTGACGCAACGGCCCGCCCGGCCTGCCGCGCGCGCGAGCTGACGTCCGGCCTGCCTGGCCTGCCACGCGTGAGCTGATGCCCGGGACGGCCCGCCCGGCCTGCCGCGCGGGTGAGCTGATGCCGGATGTCCCTGGCGCCGCACGTCGATCCGGGCGCGGCCCTGGACGAGTTGCCCCACCGCACCTTGGCCCACGCCCGCGTCTCGGCGGGTCTGGCTTCGCTGCCGGCCGAGGTCCGGCTGCGTGGCGTGCGGCACCGGGCCGAGCGGGTGAGCTGACGCAACGGCCCGCCCGGCCTGCCGCGCGGGAGCTGATGCACGGGACGGCCCGGCGCGGCCGCTGCACGGGTGAGCTGTTGCCAGCCCTGCCCGGCCTGCCGCGCGGGTGAGCTGACGCCCGGCCGCCGGCCGCCCCGGCGCGTGTCTCAGAAGCCGTGCCGGTAGCCGCCGTCCACCGGGAGCATCACGCCCGAGAGGTAGGACGCCGCCGGGGAGAGCAGGAACGCCGCGGTGCGGCCGAACTCCTCCGGGGTGCCGTAGCGGCGCAGCGGGATACGGGACTCGGCGGCCTGCCGGGTGGCCTCCGGGTCGGCGGAGCGGGAGTCCAGCTCGCGCACCCGGTCGGTGTCGATCCGGCCCGGCAGCAGACCGACGACGCGGATGCCGCGCGGACCCAGCTCGTCCGCCAGGGACTTGGCGAAGCCGGCCAGGCCCGGGCGCAGCCCGTTGGAGATGGTCAGGCCCGGGATGGGCTCGTGCACCGAACCGGACAGCACAAAACCGATGACGCCGCCCTCGCCCAGCTCCGCGGCAGCCGCCCGGGCCAGCCGCACCGCGCCGAGGAACACCGACTCGAACGCCGCCCGCCACTGCTCGTCGGTGTTGTCCGCGACGAACCCCGGCGGCGGCCCGCCCACGCTGATGAGGATGCCGTCGAAGCGGGCGAAGCGCTCCCGCGCGGTCCCGATCAGCCGGGCCGGTGCCTCGGGATCGGCGTTGTCCACGGCCACGCCCACCGCGTTCGGCCCCAGCGCGGCCGCCGCGTCGGCGACGCTCTTCTCCTCCCGCCCCGAGACGACCACCTTCGCCCCGTCGGCGACCAGTTCCCGCGCGGAGGCGTGGCCCAGCCCGCGGGTCGCCCCGGTGACGACGTACACCCGGTCCTTCAGTCCAAGATCCATGCGCCCTATCCTGCCTGCTGGTCCCCGGACAGGGCGAGGGCCGTGTTCACCAGGCCGATGTGGCTGAACGCCTGAGGGAAGTTGCCCAGCAGCCGGCCCTGCACCGGGTCGTACTCCTCGGCCAGCAGTCCCACGTCGTTGGCGAGCCCCAGCAGCCGCTCGAACAGCGTCCGGGCCTCCTCGGTGCGGCCCGTCAGATGCAGGGCGTCCGCCAGCCAGAAGGTGCACGCGATGAAGGTCCCCTCCTCGCCGGGCAGCCCGTCCACGGTCCGCGCATGGGAGGTGTAGCGGCGCAGCAGGCCGCCCTGCCCCAGCTCCTTGCGGACGGCGTCGATGGTGCCGGTCACCCGGGGGTCGTCCGGCGGCAGGAACCCCACCCTCGGGATGAGCAGCAGGGCGGCGTCCAGTTCCCGCGAGCCGTAGGACTGGGTGAACGTGTTCCGCTCGGGGTCGTAGCCCTTCTCGCAGACCTCCCGGTGCACCTCGTCGCGCAGTTGACGCCAGCCCTCGAGGTCTCCCTCGAACTCGGGGTGCTCCTCCAGCGCGCGCACCGCGCGGTCGGCGGCGACCCACACCATCACCTTGGAGTGCACGAAGTGGCGCCGGCCGCCGCGCACCTCCCACAGCCCCTCGTCCGGCTGCCGCCAGGCGGTGCGCAGGAAGTCCATCAGGACCCTCTGCAGCGCCCATATGTCCGGCTTCGGGGGCAGCCCGGAACGCCTCGCCAGCGCCAGCGAGTCCATCACCTCGCCGTAGACGTCCAGCTGGAGCTGGTTCACCGCGTCGTTGCCCGCCCGCACCGGCCGGGCTCCCTCGAACCCGGCCAGCCAGGGCACTTCCAGCTCGGGCAGCCGCCGCTCGCCCGCCACGCCGTACATGATCTGCAGGTCCGCCGGGCTGCCCGCGACCGCGCGCAGCAGCCAGTCGCGCCAGGCCTCGGCCTCCTCCTTGTACCCGGCGGCCAGCAGCGCGTTGAGGGTGAGGGTGGAGTCGCGCAGCCAGCAGAAGCGGTAGTCCCAGTTGCGCACCCCGCCCGGCTCCTCCGGCAGCGAGGTGGTGGGCGCGGCGACGATGCCGCCGGTGGGCGCGTAGGTGAGCGCCTTGAGCGTGATCAGCGAGCGGACCACGGCGTCCCGGTGCGGGCCGTCGTAGCGGCAGCGCGACGCCCAGGCGCGCCAGTCGGTGACGCTGTGCCGCAGCGAGGTGTACGGGTCGACCAGCGGCGGGCGCGGTTCGTGGGAGGGGTGCCAGGTGAGCACGAACGCGACCCGCTCGCCCTCGCGCACCGTGAACTGCGAGTGGGTGCCCAGGTCCTCGCCCCAGGTGTGCACCTCCGGCTCGCTGCGCAGCCACGCCGAGTCCGGCCCGGCGACCGCCACCCGGTGGCCGTCCTCCCGGCGCACCCAGGGCACCACCGAGCCGTAGTCGAAGCGCAGCCTCAGCGCGCTGTGGACGGTGACCTCGCCGCGCAGGCCCTGCACGATGCGCACCAGGTCGGGTGCCCGGTCGCGCTGCGGCATCAGGTCGGTGACCATCACCGTGCCCTCGTCGGTCTCCCACACGGTGTCCAGGACGAGGGTGTCGGGGCGGTAGGCGCGGCGGGCGCAGCGGTCGGCGCCGACCGGGGCGATGCGCCAGTGGCCGTTGTTCTCGTCACCGAGGAGCCGGGCGAAGCAGGCCCCCGAGTCGAAGCGTGGCAGGCACAGCCAGTCGACGGAGCCGTCCGTGCCGATCAGGGCGGCGGTCTGCTCGTCGCCGATGAGCGCGTAGTCCTCGATGCGATGCACGTGGTGCGGATGCCCGCACACCGGCGGGGGCAATCAGGGCTGCGGCCGGGGGAGTGACGGCCCGGAGGCGGCGGGAGAGCCGTCGCCGGAGAAGATCACGCCGGGGTCCGAGGGGGCCTGGTTGAGCACCCACAGGCCGATCAGGGTGGCCAGGGTGAACACCACGGCCACCAGCACGGTCAGCACGAGCCGGCGCCGGCGTTCCCGGCGCAGCCACTCGCCGCGGGCGGTGCGGTAGGCGTCGGGGTCGGGCAGCACCCCGCCGGCCAGGGCCGCCAGGGCGTCGGCGAGCTCCCGTTCGGTGCGTTCGGTGTCCGTCAGGGCGGGCTCGGCGCCGCCGCCCGGGGTGCGGTCCGGGCTGGTGCCACGCGACGGAGTCGCATCTCCATACGTCATCGCCGGGCCTCCATCGCCTGGGTGAGCGCGGCGATGCCGCGGGACGTGTGGGTCTTGACCGAGCCGCAGGTGATGCCCATCGCGGCGGCGATCTCGGACTCCTTCAGGCCGAGCCAGTGCCGCAGCACCAGCGCCTCGCGCTGCCGGGTCGGCAGCTGCTGCAGCGCGTCGATGAGCACCCGCTGGTCGTCGCGGAGCAGGGCGGTGTTCTCCGCGGAGGCGACCGTCTCGTCCGGCGGGTTCTCGCTCAGCCGCCGGGCGACCTGCAGGTGGCGTATGCGCATCCGGGTCAGATTGCAGACGGTGGAGCGCAGGTAGGCCTCGGCCGCGGCCACGTCCTTCAGCTTCCGCCACCGGCGGTAGATCTGGTAGTAGGCCTCGGCCACCACGTTCTCCGGGTCGTCGGCGCCCAGCAGCACGGCCAGCCGCAGCATCGAGGAGTAGTGCAGCTCGAACAGCCGGGCCACGCCGGCCTCGCGCTCCAGCTCGTCCGGGTCGGTGACGGGCAGCCGCGCGGCCGGCGGCGTCACCGGCTCCGGCGGTGCCATCTGCTCGGGCGGGGCCGCCGGCTCGGGCGGGGGAGCGGCCGGGGCGGCGGCCGGCGGCAGGGTGGTGGTCCGAGGGGCGTGTCTGCGTCTCACGGTGTGTTCGCTCCCGTCTCCGGGTGTCGCCTGGGCATCAGGCGGGACGGCAGGTCGGTGGCGTCGCCGCCGCGGGCGGCCCCGAGGAGGCTCAGCACCCCGGTGCCGGTCACGGCGACGGTCAGATTGAGCAGCAGGGCGGCGACCCCGGCGTAGACCTCGAGCGGTCCGGCGCCCAGGTCGAGCGGCACGATCGAGGAGAAACCTTCCCGCACCACCAGATACGTCCCGGTGACCATGCCGACGGCCCACCCGGCGAGCAGCGCCCGCGGATGCAGCCACCGGGTGTACAGGCCGACGGCGACGGCCGGGAAGATCTGCAGGATCCACACCCCGCCGAGCAGCTGGAGGTTGATGGCGTCCTGGTCGCGCAGCCCGAACACGAACGCGACCGCGCCGACCTTCGCGGTGAGCGACACGGCCTTGGCGATGCGCACCTGCCGCTTCGGGGTGGCGGTGGGATGGACGTACTCGACGTACACGTTCCGTACGAAGCTGGTCGCGGCGGCGATCGACATCACGGCGGCCGGCACCAGCGCGCCCACCACGATCGCGCCGAACACCAGGCCGGCCACCGGCCCCGGCATCAGCCGCTCCACCAGCATCGGCACGGCCGCCTCGGCCCGGCCCTTCGGCGCCCGCACCCCGGCCGCCAGGGCGGCGATGCCGAGGAACCCGAACAGCGCGAGCAGCGCCGTCCAGGCGGGCAGCCCGACGGACACCTTGCGCAGGGTGCGGGGGGTGTCGGCGGCGAAACCGGCGGTGAGCACATGCGGGTACATCAGCAGCGCCAGCGCGGAGCCCAGCGCCAGCGTCGCGTAGGCGGGCTGCTGCTCGGCGGTGAGCAGCAGCGGGGAGTGGGCGGCGTCGGTGCCGCCGAGGGCCCGCCCGGCTCCGTCGAAGACCGCGCCCGGCCCGCCGAAGCGGCGCAGCACCAGCCAGCACACGGCGGTCAGCGACACGAAGACGGCGACCGCCTTGAGCGCGGCGATCACGGCGGGCGCCCGCAGCCCGTGCCGGTAGGTGGCCACGGCCAGCCCGGCGAACAGGGCCACCATCAGCAGGTCGCCGGTGGCCCCGTGCGGGTAGAGCCCGCCCGCGGCGAGCACCGCACGGATGCCGAGCAGCTGCAGCGCCAGGTACGGCATGGTCGCGAGGATGCCGGTCAGCGCCACCACCAGCGCCAGCGGCGGCGATCCGTACCGGCCGCGCACGAAGTCGGCCGCCGTGACATAGCCGTGCCGCCGGGCCACGCTCCACAGCCGGCTCAGCAGCACGAAGGCGAGCGGGCAGACGATCACGGTGTACGGCACCGCGAAGAAGGCGGGCGCGCCGTTGCCGTAGGCCAGCCCGGGGACGGCGGTGAAGGTGTAGGCGGTGTAGATCGTGCCGCCGAGCAGCAGCCAGGTCCAGCCGGGGCCGAGGCTGCGGTCGGCGAGCGCCCAGCCGTCCAGCGAGGGCAGCCGGTCGCTCGGCCTGAGCCGCCGCGCGGTGACCGCGAGCAGCGACGCCCCGCCGATCACGGCGAGGAATGTCGCGGTCATGGCGCCGTCGGCCATGGGTCTCCGTCCTTGGTGTACCTGTGCCCTCGGAGGAGAGTTGCGCGGAGCGTCCGTACGGATGACAGGAACCGGCCGGAAACCGGTCCTCCTCCGCCGGTGTTTGCCGCGTCAACCATCTCCGGCCGGGCGCAAGCCTCGCACAGACCCGCGGCCATCGGGAGAGGGGGAGCGGACGGTGCCACTGTGCGGTCGCCGCCGGTCACGGGACGTGTCCCGCGCGCCCGGCTACACCGCCGCCGGCTGCGCGTCCTCGGTGCCCTCGGCGTTCCCCGCCCCGGCCGACGCCGCCCGCTGCCGGGCCTCCCGGCGGACCAGCACGAACCAGCCGACCGGCACCGCGGCGGCGAACAGCCACCACTGGAGGGCGTAGGCGAAGTTCAGCGGCGCGTTCTCCTTGCCGGGGTCCCCCAGCAGCTCCGGACTGCCGCCCCTGGGCTCGGGCGCCGTCTGGGCGATGTAGCCGCCGAGCACGGGGGCGTCCAGGCGCCGGGCCTGCTGCTCGCTGTTGATCAGCATGATCTGCCGCTCCGGCAGGCCCTGGAGGTTCTTGATGCCGCTCGCCTCGGTGGTCTCGTCGGGCATCAGCCGGCCCTTGATCGTGACCTCGCCGCGCGGCGGCGCGGGGACCTCGGGGTACTCGGTCTGGCTCGCTCCGGGGACCCAGCCCCGGTTGACCAGCACGATCCGGCCGTCCTTGAGCACGAACGGGGTCAGGACGTGGAAGCCGACCCGGTCGTCGGCGTTGGTGCGGCGGCGGACGACCACCTCGGCCTCGGTGTCGAAGCGCCCGGTGGCGGTCACGGTGCGATACCGCTCGGCGCGGGTGACGGCGCGTCCCGGTGCGGCCAGCTCCTCGACGGGGACCGGCTTCGCCGCCAGCGCGTCCGTCACCAGCTGGTTACGGGCCGACCGCTCGTGGTAGCGGTCCATCTGCCAGATGCCCAGCCTGATCATCGTGGGTACGAGGAGCAGGGCGACCAGCGTGATGATCACCCACTGGCGGGACAACAGGAAGCGGTACACCCCACGACGGTACAACTCGGTCGTGGGGTGCGGTCAGCCGGGTGCGCCCTCGCGGCGGGCGCCCGGCCGCGTCCGTCACACGTGGTCGACGATGCCCGCCTTTCCCTCGGCGCGGGCGCAGTGCGCCCCGCAGTACCAGTGACCGTCGGCCTCCACGCCCTGGCCGATGATCTGCACCCTGCAGTGCTCGCAGATGGGGGCCATGCGGTGGATCGCGCAGGAGAAGCAGTCGAAGACATGGACCGCGCCCTGGGCGTGCACCTCGAAGGTCATTCCGTAGCTGTTGCCGCACACTTCACATGTCGCCATGCGCCACAGCGTGAGCCGTCCGCCGGGTGCGGGCGAGCGGGCGGCGGGCGAGTCGCCCGCCAATCACCCGTCCGTCCGGCAGTCACCCGGCCGTACGGTCCGCCCCGCCGGCGGCCGCGGTCAGCCCTCCGAGGCGGGCTCCACATCGTCGAGCAGCTGGCCGAACGCCGCCTCGTCCACGATCGGCGTGCCGTACTGCCGGGCCTTGACCACCTTGGACGTGCCCGAGTCCGGGTCGTTGGTGACCAGCAGGCTGGTCAGCCGGGACAGGCTGGTGGCCACATGCAGTCCGGCCTCGGTCGCCCGGTCCTCCAGCAGCTCCCGCTCCACGGCGGTGTCACCGGAGAAGGCCACCCGCATGCCCTGTTTGAGTCGTTTGCCCGGTTCATACCGACCGGGGTTGGGGTACGGGCAGGCCGGCCGCTTGCGGGAGGGGCGCCAGTGGGACGGGCGGTAGCCGCCGGTGCCCTGCTGACGGCCGATCAGCGGACGCTCCTTCCACTCCGTCAGCGGCCGGCACTCGTGCAGCGGCAGCCGCATCCCGCTCGCCGCCGCGGCCCGCAGGCTCGGACGGAACGCCTCCGCCAGCACCCGCGCGTCGTCCAGCGCGTGGTGCGCCCGGCGCTGGACCACACCGAAGTGCGCGGCGAGCGATTCCAGTTTGTGGTTGGGCAGCGGCAGCCCGAGCGCCTTGGCGAGCGCGATGGTGCACAGCCGCTGCCTCACCGGCGCCTCGATGCGGGCACGGGCGTACTCACGGGCGATCATCTGCCAGTCGAAGACGGCGTTGTGCGCGACCAGCACCCTCCCCGCCAGCCGGGAGGCGAACTCCTCGGCGATGTCCCGGAAGAGGGGCGCGCCCTCCAGCACCTCGCTCGTCAGCCCGTGGATCCACACCGGGCCCGGGTCGCGCTCCGGATTGACCACCGTGTACCAGTGGTCCTCGACCTCACCGCGCGCGTCCAGCCGGTAGACCGCCGCCGAGATGATGCGGTCGTCCCGGGCCAGCCCCGTGGTCTCCACGTCAACGACCGCGTATCCCTGGGGATACGCGGCCGGCCACGCGGTGGGGGAGGACGCCGCCGTCGTCAGGTCGTCGAGCATGGTTCATGAGGATACGGGCCGTGACTGACACCCCGGTCCGTCAGGTACCGTGCGCCGAGCGCCCGTTCGCCCTCACCAACGGATCGGCACCGGAAGCGCGGTGAGCAGACCCGACACCGCGACCACCAGAGCCAGCAGATACACCTCGCCGCGGGCGGGGGAGCAGGCGGTCAGCGGATCGCTCGCACGGGCGAGCCGGATCCGCGCCCACAGGGCCAGCGCGCACACCCCCGCCATCAGAATCACCTTCGCGAGCAGCACCCGCCCGTACGCGGTGTCCGTCAGCTGCTCGAGGATCGTGCCGGGCGGCATCCGGCGCAGCGAACTGCACACGCCCGTCGCGGTGAGGGCGGCCAGCAGGAACACGGCCACCCGTGCGTAGAGCCCCAGCAGCGCGCTGCCTTCAGGGGCGTCCCGCCACCCCCGCAGGGTGCGCAGCACATGCAGCAGGCCCCCCACCCACAGCGACGAGGCGGTGAGATGGACGAGGGTGAGCCCGGAACCGAGCAGCGGGCTGTACTCGGTCGTGGGATGGGCGCGCAGCGCCTCCGCGACGACGACCGCGGTCAGCGGCAGGGCCTGGGCGGCGGGCCGGGCGGAGGAGGCGCACAGGGCGGCCGCGAGGAAGCCGTTGACCTCCAGCAGGGCCAACTTGCCGTCGCGGGTGGCGTACAGCCCGCCGATGTCGATGTCGGCCAGGCTGTCCGGGACGAGATTGCCGGTGGCGACCACGGAGGCGAGTCCGAGGGCCGCCACGAAACCGGCCCAGCCGGCCGCCGCGGACCAACTGCGCGGCCGGGCCTCGGGAGCGCCGGGTACGGAACGGGCGAGCCGGCTGGCGAACAGCTCGCCCAGGGGTATCGCCAGCGCCGCGAACAGCACCGTGCGCAGCAGCGCGATGCCGCCGGTGCCGGGCGCGTCGGCCTCACCGGTGCCGTGCAGCGCGGGCGACGGGCCGAGCAGCGGTATCAGCGCGGCCAGCGCCACCAGCACGATCACGGCGACGGCCCGGCCGGTGCCGGAACGCCGGGCGCCCCGGTGAGCACTGGTCGCCCCGGACCTGGATCTCGTCAATGTCACCCCAGGATCTTCACAAGGGCGCCAAGAACCGGGCAAGTCCGGGCCCAAAGCGGGGACATGGATGGCGGATTTGATCACCATTTGGCCGTATTCGGCCTCCCGTGTGCCCGGATGCCCGAGTGCATGACTGCCCGGGTGCCCGAGCGCTCACCACCACCGCGCCGGGTCCGTGCCCCAACGGCCCGGCGGCCGTTGCCAGTCGCGCGGCCCGCCGTCGAACGACACCGGCGACAGCGCGTACCGCAGCCGCCCCAGGTCGCTGTCCCGCTCGGCGAGCCAGGGGTCCGCCGGCGGTGCGGGCTCATCCGTCCGTGGCCCTGTGCTCCCCGCCCCCTCCAGTAGCCAGCCGGCCGTCCGGGCCAGCGCCACCCGCACCAGACGGCTGCCGCCCTCGTCGGCCTGCTCGGTCAGCGCCCGCAGCACCCCCGCCGCCAGCAGATACCCCGAGCCGTGGTCGAGGGCCTGCGCCGGAAGCGCGCCCGGCTGCTCCGCCGAACCCTCGAGAGCCGCGATGCCCGTGGCCACCTGGACGAGACTGTCGAAGCCCCGCCGGTCCCGCCACGGTCCGCGCCTGCCCCAGGCGGACAGCTGGGCCACCACCACCCCGGGCCGGCGCTCGGCGAGCTGCTCGGGCGTCAGCCCGAAGCGCTCCAGGGCACCCGGCCGGTACCCGGTGAGGACGACGTCCGCCGCGGCGAGCAGCTCCTCGAAGACGGACCGGTCCGCTCGCAGGTCCAGCAGGGCCGACCGCTTGCCGAAGCCCGTGTCCGCGTGCTGGTCGGGGAGTTCGGGCAACTGCGGCGAGTCCAGGCGCAGCACGTCGGCGCCGAGCAGGGCGAGCGTGCGGCTCGCGACCGGCCCGGCGAGGACCCGGGTGAGGTCCAGCACCCGGATCCCCGCGGCGGGCAGCAGCGGATCCCGGCGCACGGGAGCGAACGCCCGCGCGTGAGCCGAGTCCAGGCGCTCGCGCTCCACCAGGGGGAGCTCCGCGACCGCCCGCGCCTGCTCGTGCGCCGCCCACTCCCCGGGCGTGCGCAGCGCCACGGCCAGACCTCCGCGCGCGTACACGGCCTCCTCCACCTCAGGAGCCGAGCGCTCGGCGAGGGCCGCCGCGACCGCCGCCGGGTCCTCGCCGACGCCCAGGGTGTCCAGCAGCCGGGCCCGGTGATGCGGGTAGTTGGCGTGGGTGCGTACCCAGCCGTCGGCCGTCCGCCAGAAGCGCGACAGGGGCGCGAACGTCTCCGGAGCCCGCCCGTCGACCAGCAGATGCCGCTCGCTGACGAACGCGGCCGCCACGCCACCGTCGTCCACCCGCACCGCCGGCACCTCCTGAGTCCCGGCACGACGGGCCGCCAGTTCGGCGGCGGCCAGCGCACACGCGCCCACGCAGGCGCGCGCCAACTGCCGCACCGGGAGCCGCGCGGGCAGGGCGCCGCGCCGTTCGACCGACGCCACACGGCCGAGCAGGGCGGGATCGCCGCCGAGCGCCGCCCATGCGGCGGAGACATCGGGAAGAAGAGTCATGACCGCACTATGCAGCACTACGCAGCACGACTTGATCCGGACGAGGTCGTGCGGCGGCACACCCGGAGCGGGGGCCGGACGTCCGCCCGGCCCCCGCTCCCGCCGCCCCTGCGAGGCGGCTGACGCGTCAGCACGTCACCGCTTGACGGCGTCCAGGGCGTCGGCCATGCCCCAGCCGTAGAAGCCGTTGCGGTTCTTCGGCCCCTCGCACACCGCGTCGGCCTTGCCGTCGCCGTTGATGTCGTACGGGTCCGTGCACGGCGTGGCGTCGGCCTGCGCGTACAGCAGGGCCTTCACCAGCGCGGGCGAGGCGTACGGGTGTGTCGACTTGATGAGCGCGGCGACACCCGCCACATGCGGGGACGCCATCGACGTGCCCGCCATGTAGCCCCACCTGCCGCCGGGCAGCGGACCCAGGATCAGGCCACTGGTCGCGGGCGGCTCCGGCTTCTGGTACGCCGTCGAGTCGCCGCCGGGCGCGGCGATGTCGATGACGCCCAGACCGTGGTTGGAGAACGAGGACTTCAGACCCTTGGCGCCGGTCGCCGCGACGGTCACGACACCCGGCAGCTGGGTCGGTATGTCGAGGCACTCCGTCGGGTCGATGACCCGCTCGGTCGGGGTGGCGTCGTTCGGGGAGACCGGGTCGGTGATCTCGTCGGCCGCGAGGTCGTAGTTCTCGTTGCCGGCCGCGGCCACATTGACCGCGCCCTTGCGCTCGGCGTACCGCGTCGCCCGGGAGACGGCCTCCAGGAGCGCCTTCTGGTCCGGGTCGTTCTTGCAGTTGAAGTACCAGGGGTCGGTGTAATAGCTGTTGTTGGTCACATCGACCCCGTGCTCGGCCGCCCACATGAAGCCGCAGACCACGGCCTCGGCGTAGAAGTAGCCGTCCGGGTTGGACACCTTGATGCCCGAGACCTTCACGCCCGGCGCGACACCGGTCATGCCGACGCCGTTCTTGGCGGCGGCGATCTCACCGGCCACATGGGTGCCGTGCGGGCTCTCCGTCGGACCGGGACGCCAGGCGCCCTCGCTGGTGTCCGGCTTGCCGGTCACACAGTTGACGGACGCCGCCCGGTCGAAGTTGGGCGCGATGTCCGGGTGGGTGTCGTCGACGCCGGTGTCGATGACGCCGACGGTCACCTTCGAGCTGCCCAGCGACTTCTCGTGCGCCTTGTCCGCCTTGATGGCCGGCAGGTCCCACTGCAGCTCCTGCAGGGGGTCCTGGCCCGCGGCGGCCTCGGACGCGGCCTCGGCGACCTCCCGCTCGCTGAGCACCTTCGGAGCGCCCAGGTCGGTGGTGGCGGCCGACGGCAGCGGGGCGTTGCGGGTGGCACCGGCCGACTGCACCCCGCGCACCTTGCGGATGGTTTTGGCGAAGTCGGCGTTCGAGGAGTGCGCGACGATCACGCCGATCCTGTCGTACGAGGTGACGACCGTGCCGCCGGCCTCGGCGATCGCCTTCTTCACCTTGGCCGACGTGCCGTGCCCACCCTTGATGTTGACGACATAGCTGAGCGGAGTGCCGTCGGTGGCCGCCGCGGCGGGTGTGTCCGCGGTGGGGGCGGCGGTGGCCGCGGTGTTCGGCAGGAACGCCAGCGCGGTCGCCATGGCCATCCCCGCCGGGATCACCAGGGCACGGCGGTGGCGCGGGTGCGACGCTGTCATGGAGTCTCCAGTTCGGTCACTGAACGAGCTGAGGTGCCAGAACGTCCTGGTTGCACGGGAGCGGGAGGGGCGGGCGCTCACCTGACCGCGCGCAGCGCGTCGACGATGCCGAAGCCGTAGAAGCCGTTGACCCGGCTGCCGCCCTCGCACGTCGCGTCCTGCGTGCCGTCACCGTCCAGGTCGTACGACTCGGGGCAGCCGGGGTTGTTGGCCTGCGCCTTCAGCAGCGCCTGGAGCGCGGCCGGGGGAGCCCACGGGTGCTTGGACTTCAGCAGCGCCGCCACACCGGCCGCGTGCGGCGAGGCCATCGAGGTGCCCTGCAGGAAGGCGTACTGGCCGTTCGGCATGGTGGACAGGATGCGCCCGTTCTTCGACGGGGTGTCCGGCGTCTGGTAGCGGCCGTCGCCACCGGGGGCGGCCACGTCGACCACGCCCTTGCCGTAGGTGGAGTAGTACGACTTGAGGTTCTTCACGCCCGTGGCGCTGACCGTGACCACGCCCGGCAGCTGCGTCGGCACGTCGAGGCACTCGCTCGGGTCGATGGTCCGGGTCACCGGCGTGGTGTCGTTGGGGCTGGACTCGTCGACGATCGCGTCGGAGGCGAGGTCGTGGTTGGAGTTGCCGGCCGAGGCGACGTGCAGGGTGCCCTTGCGCTGGGCGTACAGCTGGGCGCGGTTGACCGCGTCGAGAATGGCCCGCTGGTCCGGGTCGTCCTTGCAGTTGTACAGCCACGGGTCGACGTAATAGCTGTTGTTGGTGATCTCCACGCCGTGGTCGGCGGCGAACATGAAGGCGCAGACCACGTTCTCCGGGTAGAACAGCCCGTTGTCCGGGTCGCTGACCTTGATGCCGGAGACCTTCACACCGGGGGCGACACCGGCGACGCCGATGCCGTTGCGCGCGGCGGCGATCTCACCGGCCACATGGGTGCCGTGGTAGTCCTCGTCCGTGTACGGCCGCCAGGCGCCCTCGCTGGTGTCGGCCTTGCCGCCGACGCAGTTGGCCGACTGCGACTTGGAGAAGTTCGGGGCGAGGTCCGGGTGGGTGTCGTCCACGCCGGTGTCGATGACGGCGACCGTCACCTTGCTGCTGCCCGGGTTGATGCGGGCGGCCTGGTCGGCGCCGATGGCCCGCAGGTCCCACTGGTCCGCCTCGAGAGGCTCGCTGTCCGGGGTCTGCGCGGAGTCGGCCTTGATGCGTGCCGCCTCGTCGGCCGTCACGAAGTCGGCGGCGCCCAGGTCCGTGGTGCCGGCGGCCTTCAGCGGCGCGGTCCGGGTGGCGCCCGCCGACTGAACCCCCTTCACGCCCCGTATCTGCTTCGCGAAGTCGGGGTTCGCCGAGTGGACGACGATCACGCCGATCCTGTCATGGGTGACCACGACGGTCCCGCCCGCCGCCGCGATCGCCTTCTGCACCGACGCGATGGTGCGGCGGTCCACCTCGGTGTTGACGACATACGCCAGGGTGGGCGCGTCCGTCGCCTGCTCCGCCGAGGCCGGCTGCGGCGCCGCCGACGCCGTCGCGGGCAGGAACCCCAGCGAGGCGGTCAGGGACAGCGCGACGGGCACGGCGAGGGCGAGGCGGCGTCTGGAACGCAGATGAGCCATGGGGTCTCCACATCATCCGGAACGGGACCGGCCCGAGGCAGGTGGCACTTCGGGCAGGTACATGACGGGGTGGTGCAGAGTGAAGCTATCCGGCGATGTTGCCGTCCCACAACGTTTTGCCCGCAGGACTTCACACAGGCGGCCCGAACCTCTCGGTGAAGTGTCGCGTTACGTCTTGCGGAAAGAAGCGAATTCGGTTGAACCGGTCCTCGTGTCGCGCCGTGCCCCCCTGTGCGGGAAGAGCGAGGACCTTCGCCTTCCCCACTGAAAGAACCGGAAGACAACCCCACCCGCAACGCGAGGAGACTCCGTGGCCGCCGATGCACCGCCCCCCTCGACAGAACAACGCCAACTCCCCGGAGCAGAGGAGTTCACCGAGGTCCAGGAGAGCGCGGAGTTCGGTGAACTGCGCCGTTCCTACCGCTCCTTCGCCTTCCCGCTGACCGTCGGCTTCATCGTCTGGTACCTGCTGTACGTGCTGCTGTCCAACTACGCGGGCGGCTTCATGGGCACCAAGCTGTTCGGCAACATCAACGTCGCCTTCGTCTTCGGCGTCCTGCAGTTCGCCACCACGTTCCTCATCGCCTGGTGGTACTCGCGGCACGCGGCAGCCAAGCTCGACCCCAAGGCCGAGGCCATCAAGACCCGTATGGAGGGCGGCGCATGAGCCCCGCGATCACCCAAGTCACCCTGGCCGCCAACGAGGCCAGCGAGCACCGCGGCCTGATCATCACCCTGTTCGCGCTGTTCGTGGTCGCCACCCTCGGCATCACCGTCTGGGCCGGCCGGCAGACCAAGGACGCCGCCGACTTCTACGCCGGCGGACGCCAGTTCAGCGCCTTCCAGAACGGGCTCGCCGTCTCCGGCGACTACATGTCCGCCGCGTCCTTCCTCGGCATCGCGGGCGCCATCGCCCTCTACGGCTACGACGGATTCCTCTACTCCATCGGATTCCTGGTCGCCTGGCTGGTCGCCCTGCTGCTGGTCGCCGAGCCGCTGCGCAACTCCGGCCGCTACACCATGGGCGACGTCCTCGCCTACCGCATGCGCCAGCGTCCGGTGCGCACCGCGGCCGGCACGTCCACCATCGTGGTGTCGATCTTCTATCTGCTCGCCCAGATGGCCGGCGCGGGCGTCCTGGTCTCGCTGCTGCTGGGCATCACCTCCGACGCCGGCAAGATCCTCATCGTGGCCCTGGTCGGCGTCCTGATGATCGTGTACGTCTCCATCGGCGGCATGAAGGGCACCACCTGGGTCCAGATGGTCAAGGCCGTGCTGCTCATCGGCGGCACGGTGCTCATCACCTTCCTGGTGCTGCTGAAGTTCAACTTCAACGTCTCCGAGCTGCTCGGCAAGGCCGCCGAGAACAGCGGCAAGGGCGACGCCTTCCTGGAGCCCGGCCTGCAGTACGGCGCCGACAACCTCACCAAGCTGGACTTCATCTCCCTGGGCATCGCCCTGGTGCTCGGCACCGCCGGTCTGCCGCACATCCTGATCCGCTTCTACACGGTGCCCAGCGCCAAGGCCGCCCGTAAGTCCGTGAACTGGGCCATCGGCATCATCGGCGGCTTCTACCTGATGACCCTCGCCCTGGGCTTCGGGGCCGCCGCACTGATCTCCCAGGACGAGATCATCGCCTCCAACCCGTCCGGCAACACCGCCGCCCCGCTGCTCGCCCTGCACGTCGGCGGAGTCGACTCGGCCTGGGGCGCGATCCTGCTCGCCACCATCTCGGCGGTCGCCTTCGCCACCATCCTCGCCGTGGTCGCCGGACTCACCCTGGCCTCGTCCTCCTCCTTCGCGCACGACATCTACGCCAATGTCATCCGCAAGGGGCAGGCCACCGAGCAGGAGGAGATGAAGGCGGCCCGCTGGGCGACCGTGCTCATCGGCGTGGTCTCCATCGCGCTCGGCGCCCTCGCCCGCGACCTCAACGTCGCCGGTCTGGTCGCCCTGGCCTTCGCGGTCGCCGCCTCGGCCAACCTGCCGACCATCCTCTACAGCCTGTTCTGGAAGCGGTTCACCACCCAGGGCGCGCTGTGGTCGATCTACGGCGGCCTGATCGTCGCCGTCGGCCTGGTGCTGTTCTCGCCCGTGGTCTCCGGCGACCCCAAGGCGATGTTCCCGGACGTCGACTTCGCCTGGTTCCCGCTGAAGAACCCGGGCATCATCTCCATCCCGTTCGGCTTCCTGATGGGCTGGCTCGGCACCGTGCTGTCCAAGGAGGAGCCCGACACCAAGAAGTACGCGGAGCTGGAGGTCCGGTCGCTGACCGGCACCGGCGCCCACTGACGTCCCGCACGAACGGCCGCGTCACCGGGATCCGTAGATCCCTACGACGCGGCCGTTCCGCATCTCGTCATATCGGGTCGTCGTGGGTTGTCGGTGGCGTCACGTAGGCTCGCAGGTATTCGGACACGTGATCCGGGCGGATGCGTGCACCGGGCGGATGCGCACGATCCACGTCGAGGGAGGGGGCCCCGTGCTCATCGACACCTACGGCCGAGTGGCGACGGACCTGCGGGTCTCCCTGACCGACCGCTGCAATCTGCGCTGCACCTACTGCATGCCCGAGGAGGGCCTGCAGTGGCTGGCCAAGCCCGACCTGCTCACCGACGACGAGATCGTCCGCCTGATCCGCATCGCGGTCACCTCCCTCGGCATCGAGGAGGTCCGCTTCACCGGAGGCGAGCCGCTGCTGCGCCCCGGCCTGGTCGGCATCGTCGAGCGGGTGGCCGCCCTGGAGCCCCGCCCGCAGATGTCCCTCACCACCAACGGCATCGGCCTCCGGCGCACCGCCCCGGCCCTGAAGGAGGCGGGCCTTGACCGGGTCAACGTCTCCCTGGACACCCTCCGCCCGGAGGTCTTCAAGGCCCTCACCCGCCGCGACCGCCACCGGGACGTCCTCGACGGCCTCTACGCGGCCCGCGAGGCCGGCCTCACCCCGGTCAAGGTCAACTCGGTCCTGATGCCAGGGCTCAACGACGACGAGGCCCCCGACCTGCTCGCCTGGGCCGTGGAGCACGACTACGAGCTGCGCTTCATCGAGCAGATGCCGCTGGACGCCCAGCACGGCTGGAAGCGCGAGGGCATGATCACCGCCGGGGACATCCTGGCCTCCCTGCGCACCCGCTTCGAGCTGACCCCCGAGGGCGAGGAGAAGCGCGGCTCGGCCCCGGCGGAGCGCTGGCTGGTCGACGGCGGCCCCCATGTGGTCGGCGTGATCGCCTCGGTCACCCGCCCCTTCTGCTCCGCCTGCGACCGCACCCGCCTGACCGCCGACGGCCAGATCCGCACCTGTCTCTTCGCCACCGAGGAGACCGATCTGCGTGGTGCCCTGCGCTCCGGCGCGGACGACGAGGAGATCGCCCGCATCTGGAAGCAGGCCATGTGGGGCAAGAAGGCGGGCGCAGGCCTCGACGACCCGTCCTTCGTCCAGCCGGACCGCCCGATGTCCGCCATCGGCGGCTGATCCCTGGTCTGCCACCGGGCTGCCCCGGGCCCGCACCGGGGTCACACTGGGGCCGGCCCGGCCGCAGCTCAGCCTTCGGGCCGGTCCTGCCCTTCCTGCTGCTCCTGCCACTCCTCGAACCTCACCACGTCCTTGAGGAACCCCCGCACGCCCAGGAACTGGGACAGATGCTCGCGGTGCTCCTCGCAGGCGAGCCAGGTCTTGCGGCGGTCCGGCGTGTGGATCTTCGGGTTGTTCCAGGCGAGCACCCACACGGCGGGGGCGCGGCAGCCCTTGGCGGAGCAGATCGGCGTCTCGGGGTCAGGGTTGATCACCGTCCGACCCTAACCTGCTCGGCCCGGGGAAAGGTCCGGGAAGGCCCGGGAAAGGGGCGACGCCGAGCAGCCACGGGGGGAGCTGCCCGGCGTCGGTCCGTCGCTCCGACGGGGGATGCGGAGCGCGTACGAAGTATGTCACGGGTCACCCCGCCGCTGGCACCGAAAGAGCATGATTGATCTGAGCTTTTCTTGAGCTTGGCGGGGAACCGGCTTCCGCTCCGGCCCACCGTGCTCCCCGGCCCCACGGCTCACGAAGGCTTGGGCCGCTGCGTTCGTGCGCCCGGAGTCGGCTCGGGCGCCACTTCTTCCGTGCCCGGCCCGGTCCCGCCGTCATTCGTCCGGGGCGGCGTGATCATGGGCCGCAGCGGCGGCGTGATGAAGGTCGAGGGGGTCGGCGGCGCGTTCTCGCGACCCGCGTTGGCGATCACCACGGCGATGTACGGCAGCACCAGTCCGAGGACCAGCGCCACGATCGCGACATGCCGCTCCACGTTCCACAGGGTCGCCGCGAGGATGACCGAGATCGTACGGATGGTCATCGAGATCACGTACCGGCGCTGCCGCCCTCGTACGTCCTCCTGGAGGCTCGCCCGCGCACCGGTGATCCGGAAGATCTGGGCGCCGCCGTGCTGTTTCCGCATCACACTCACCATCCGCCCGCGCCTCGGAGAACATCACCACGTTACGCCCTGTGCGCGGCGTCCACGAGACCGGGTTCCCGGCGCCGCACTCCCGACATGCGGGGCCGGGGGAGTGGGCCGACACTGGCTGTACTGCTCGCGTCAAGCGGTACGTCCAGCGGTAGGAGGCAGCCATGGGCTGGTTGTGGGCCGTCATCGTGGGATTCGTGCTCGGTCTGATCGCCAAGGCGATCATTCCCGGCAAGCAGCACAGCCCCCTGTGGCTGACCACCATCGGCGGCATCCTCGGGGCCATCGTGGGCAACGCGGTGGCCCGGGGCTTCGGCGTCGAGGAGACCCCTGGCATCGACTGGAGCCGCCACATCTTCCAGGTGGTGGCCGCCGTGATCATCGTGGGCCTGATCGACGCGCTGTACATGCAGGTCCGCGGGAACAAGAGACAACGCGCTTAGCCAGCGGCCCGGCCCGCCCGGCACGACGAAGGGGCGGCCCCGGACCAGACCGGAAGCCGCCCCCACTCCGTACAGGGCCGCCGTAGCGGCTCAGGCGCCGGTGACCTCCGCCGCGGCCAGGTTCTTCTTGCCCCGGCGCAGCACCAGCCACCGCCCGTGCAGCAGATCCTCCTTCGCCGGGACCGCGTCCTCGCTCGCGACCTTGACGTTGTTCACGTAGGCGCCGCCCTCCCGGACGGTGCGCCGCGCGGCCGACTTGCTCGGCACCAGGCCCACCTCGGCGAACAGGTCGACCACCGGGCCGAGCTGGGACACCTGGATGTGCGGCACCTCCGACAGCGCCGCCGTCAGCGTCCGCTCGTCCAGTTGGGCCAGCTCGCCCTGCCCGAACAGCGCCCGGGAGGCGTTGATCACGGCCGCCGTCTGCTCGGCACCGTGCACCAGCGTGGTCAGCTCCTCCGCCAGCGCCCGCTGGGCCGCCCGCGCCTGCGGACGTTCCCGGGTCTGCCGCTCCAGCTCCTCCAGCTCCTCACGGGACTTGAAGGACAGGATCCGCATGTACGTGGAGATGTCCCGGTCGTCCGCGTTCAGCCAGAACTGGTAGAACGCGTACGGCGTGGTCATCTCCGGGTCGAGCCAGACGGCGCCGCCCTCGGTCTTGCCGAACTTGGTGCCGTCCGCCTTGGTCAGCAGCGGCGTCGCCAGCGCGTGCACCTCGGCCTGCGGTTCCAGCTTGTGGATCAGGTCCAGGCCCGCCGTGAGGTTGCCCCACTGGTCGCTGCCGCCCTGCTGGAGGGTGCAGTTGTAGCGCCGGTACAGCTCCAGGAAGTCCATGCCCTGCAGCAGCTGGTAGCTGAACTCCGTGTAGCTGATGCCCTCGGCGGACTCCAGACGCCGCGCGACCGAGTCCTTCGTCAGCATCTTGTTGACGCGGAAGTGCTTGCCGATGTCGCGCAGGAACTCGATGGCCGTCAGGTTGGCCGTCCAGTCCAGGTTGTTCACGATCTTCGCCGCGTTCTCGCCCTCGAAGGACAGGAACGGCTCGATCTGCGCGCGCAGCCGCTCCACCCAGGCCGCGACCGTCTCCGGGTCGTTCAGCGTGCGCTCGGCGGTCGGGCGCGGGTCGCCGATCTGGCCGGTCGCGCCGCCCACCAGCGCCAGCGGGCGCAGGCCCGCCTGCTGCAGGCGGCGCATGGTCAGGACCTGGACCAGGTGGCCGACGTGGAGGCTGGCCGCGGTCGGGTCGAAACCGCAATAGAACGTGACGGGACCGTCCGCGAGCGCCTTGCGCAAAGCGTCCTCGTCAGTGGACAGGGCGATCACGCCACGCCACTTCAGCTCGTCGACGATGTCCGTCACGTCTCTCGTGTCTCCTTGATGATCTTCGGCCGGCCGGGTGACAGCCGATTGCGACGCCTACGAGGTTATACGCCCCGGCTGACCGAGCTCATATTGAAATCCGGGACGCGCAGCGGGGGCATCGCCGCCCTGGTGAACCAGTCGCTCCACTCCCTGGGCAGGGTCTTGACGGTGCGCCCCGCCTCGGTGGCCCGGCCCAGCAGGTCCACCGGCGACTCGTTGAACCGGAAGTTGTTCACCTCGCCGGTGATCTCGCCGTTCTCCACCAGGTACACCCCGTCCCTGGTGAGCCCGGTCAGCAGCAGCGTCGCCGGGTCGACCTCGCGGATGTACCAGAGGCAGGTCAGCAGCAGGCCCCGCTCGGTGGCCGCGACCATCTCCTCCAGCGACCGGTCCGCGCCGCCCTCCAGGATCAGATTGTCGATCGCCGGGGCCACCGGCAGCCCGGTCAGCCCGGCACTGTGCCGGGTCGTGATCAGCCGGCGCAGCGCCCCCTCGCGCATCCAGTCCGTGGCCGCCAGCGGCAGCCCGTTGTCGAACACCGACTGGTCGTCGCCCGAGGAGTGCGCGATCACGAACGGCGCCGACTCCAGGCCCGGCGCGTGCGGGTCGCTGCGCAGCGTCAGCGGCAGCTCGGACAGCCTCTCGCCCACCCGGGTGCCGCCGGGCTTGGAGAACACCGTGCGGCCCTCGGCCGCGTCCCGCCCGGAGGCCGACCACATCTGGTAGACCAGCAGATCCGCCACCGCGCTCGGCGGCAGCAGCGTCTCGTAGCGGCCCGCGGGCAGCTCCAGCCGCCGCTCGGCCCAGCCCAGCCGTACCGCCAGTTCGGCGTCGAGCGCCGTCGGGTCGACGTCCTTGAAGTCCCGCGTGGAGCGCCCCGCCCACGCGGAGCGGGTGCGGTCCGGCGACTTGGCGTTGACCTCCAGCGTCCCGTTGGGCTGGTCGTGGCGCAGCCGCAGCCCCGTGGATGTGCCCAGATAGGTGGAGACCACCTCGTGGTGGGCGAAGCCGTACAGCTCCCGGCCGCCCGCCCGTGCCCGGGTGAAGGCCTCGCCAAGGGCCGGCGCGAAGTCGGCGAACACGGCCGAGGAGGTCTCCGCGGGCGCCTCGGTGAACTCGGGGGACTCCGGCACCCCGGTGACCAGCGGCTGCGCGTCCTCGGCGGGACCGGCGCCGCGCGCGGCGGCCTCGGCGGCCCGCACCAGCGGCTCCAGCTCGTCCATGGTCACCGCCGAGCGGGACACCACCCCGGAGGCGGTGCCCTCCGCGCCGTCCACCGTGGCGATCACGGTGAGGGTGCGCCCGCGGGTGACCCCGTTGGTGGTCAGCGCATTGCCCGCCCAGCGCAGATTGGCGGTCGACTGCTCGTCGGCGATCACGACACAGCCGTCGGCCCGGGACAGCTCCAGAGCCCGCTCGACGATCTCGTGCGGCTTGCTGACGACACGCGCGCTCATCGGCCGGCCTCCTGCGTGGTGTTCAGAATGTTGACTCCCTTGAAGAGCGCGGACGGGCAGCCGTGCGAGACCGCCGCCACCTGCCCCGGCTGGGCCTTGCCGCAGTTGAAGGCGCCGCCCAGCACATAGGTCTGGGGCCCGCCGACGGCGGCCATGGAACCCCAGAAGTCGGTGGTGGTGGCCTGGTAGGCGACGTCCTTGAGCTGGCCGGCCAGCCGGCCGTTCTCGATGCGGTAGAAGCGCTGCCCGGTGAACTGGAAGTTGTAGCGCTGCATGTCGATGGACCACGACCGGTCGCCGACCACATAGATGCCGCGGTCGACCGACCCGATCAGGTCCTCCGTCGACATCCCGGCCGGGTCCGGCTGCAGGGACACATTGGCCATCCGCTGCACCGGCACATGGGCGGGCGAGTCGGCGTAGGCGCACCCGTTGGAGCGCTCGAAGCCGGTCAGCTTGGCGATCCGCCGGTCCAGCTGGTAGCCGACCAGGACGCCGTCCTTGACCAGGTCCCAGGACTGCGCCGCGACGCCCTCGTCGTCGTAGCCGATGGTGGCCAGGCCGTGCTCGGCGGTGCGGTCGCCGGTGACGTTCATCAGCTCCGAGCCGTAGCGCAGCTTGCCCAGCTGGTCGAAGGTGGCGAAGGAGGTCCCCGCGTAGGCGGCCTCGTAGCCGAGGGCGCGGTCCAGCTCGGTGGCGTGCCCGATGGACTCGTGGATGGTCAGCCACAGGTTGGACGGGTCGATCACCAGGTCGTACAGGCCCGGCTCCACGCTCGGCGCGCGCATCTTCTCGGCGAGCAGCTCCGGGATCCGCGCCAGCTCGTCGTCCCAGTCCCAGCCGGTGCCCCGCAGATACTCCCAGCCGCGGCCGACCGGGGGCGCCAGGGTGCGCATGGAGTCGAACTCGCCGCTCGACTCGTCCACCGACACCGCCGTGAACACCGGATGCAGCCGCACCCGCTGCTGGGTGGTCACCGTGCCGGCCGTGTCGGCGTAGAACTTGTTCTCGTGCACGGTGAGCAGCGAGGCGTCCACATGGTCCACGCCGGGCGCCGCGAGCAGCCGGGCGCTCCACTCGGCCAGCAGCCCGGCCTTCTCCTCGTCGGGCACGGTGAACGGGTCGATCTCGTACGAGGACACCCACGTCTTGTCGGCGTGCACCGGCTCGTCCGCCAGCTCCACCCTCCCCCACTGCCCGAAAGGCGTGGGAGGTGCCCCCACGTCGGACCCCGCCGCCTTGATCACCTGCGCGGACAGCTTCGCCATGGCCACCGCCTGAGAGGCCACCTTCGCGGCGGCGTCCGGCGTCAGATCGACCCCGGAGGCGAATCCCCAGGTCCCGCCGTGCACCACCCGCACCGCGTACCCGAGGTCGGTGGTGTCCGACGATCCCGCGGGCCTGGCGTCCCGGAACCGCCAGGACGCGTCCCGCACCCGTTCCAGCCGGAAGTCCGCGTGCTCCGCGCCGAGCGACCGCGCGCGGGCCAGCGCGGCGTCGGCGAGGGAGCGCAGGGGCAGGGCCGTGAAGGCTTCGTCAATGCTATGAGGCACCTACGTCTCTTCCTGTCGGTGTTCCCGGTGTTCCCGGTGTTCTCGGTGTTCTCGGTGTTCCCGGTGTTCCCGGTGTTTCGGTGTTCCGGTGTTTCTCGGCTTCGCTCATGCCGTCTGCCGGTGTTCGCTCATGCCGTCGGCGTCCCTGAGTGTTCGCCGGGCACGGTTGCCGCTGCGCATCATGTCGTGTCGCCCGTTCGGGGGCCACAGGTTTCTTCCGCGCGGCCGGAGCCCTCTGTAGGGACCCGACTTTCTGTAGGGACCCGACAGAGCGATCCACCGGCCACTGTCGGTGCCCGAATGTCCCCGGGCACACCACGACCGATAGGTTTTCGGTGAAGCCGCCTGTCATCGCCGCCTGTCCTCCAGGTGTCCGGGCGGATGTCCACAGACCGCTACCGAAAGGGTGATCCGTTGAGCCGCTCGGTTCTCGTCACCGGAGGCAACCGGGGCATCGGCCTCGCCATCGCCCGCGCTTTCGCCGACGCCGGCGACAAGGTCGCGTACACCTACCGCTCGGGTGAGCCGCCGGCCGCCCTGACGGAGGCGGGCTGCCTCGCCGTCAAGTGCGACATCACCGACGCCGAGCAGGTGGAGCAGGCCTACAAGGAGGTCGAGGAGGCGCACGGCCCCGTCGAGGTCCTGGTGGCCAACGCGGGCATCACCAAGGACCAGCTCCTGATGCGCATGTCCGAGGAGGACTTCACCTCGGTCGTCGACACCAACCTGACCGGCACCTTCCGCGTGGTCAAGCGCGCCAACCGCGGCATGCTGCGCGCCAAGAAGGGCCGCGTGGTGCTGATCTCCTCGGTCGTCGGGCTGCTCGGCTCCGCGGGCCAGGCCAACTACGCCGCCTCCAAGGCCGCCCTGGTCGGCTTCGCGCGCTCCCTCGCCCGTGAGCTGGGCTCGCGCAACATCACCTTCAACGTCGTCGCGCCCGGCTTCGTCGAGACCGACATGACCAGGGCGCTCAGCGAGGAGCAGCGCTCCACCATCCTGTCGCAGGTGCCGCTCGGCCGGTACGCGCAGCCGGAGGAGGTCGCCGCGACGGTGCGGTTCCTCGCCTCGGACGACGCCTCGTACATCACTGGAGCCGTCATCCCCGTTGACGGCGGACTGGGAATGGGTCACTGAACACCATGAGCGGAATTCTCGAGGGCAAGCGCGTCCTCATCACCGGTGTGCTGATGGAGTCGTCCATCGCCTTCCACGCCGCCAAGCTGGCCCAGGAGCAGGGCGCCGAGATCATCCTGACCGCGTTCCCGCGGCCCACGCTGACCGAGCGCATCGCCAAGAAGCTGCCCAAGCCCACCAAGGTGATCGAGCTCGACGTCACCAACGACGAGCACCTCGGCCGGCTCGCCGACCTCGTCGGTGAGGAGCTCGGCGGCCTCGACGGCGTCGTCCACTCCATCGGCTTCGCCCCGCAGGACGCGCTCGGCGGCAACTTCCTCAACACGCCGTTCGAGTCCGTCGCCACGGCCATGCACGTCTCCGCCTTCTCCCTGAAGTCGCTGACCATGGCCTGCCTGCCGCTGATGCAGAACGGCGGCTCCGTCGTCGGCCTCACCTTCGACGCGCAGTACGCCTGGCCGCAGTACGACTGGATGGGCCCCGCCAAGGCCGCCCTGGAGGCCACCAACCGCTACATGGCGCGCGACCTGGGCAAGCAGAACATCCGCTGCAATCTCATCTCCGCGGGCCCCATCGGCTCCATGGCCGCCAAGTCCATCCCGGGCTTCAGCGAGCTGGCCTCGGTGTGGGACAGCCGCTCCCCGCTCGAGTGGGACCTGAAGGACCCGGAGCCGGCCGGCCGTGGCATCGTCGCGCTGCTGAGCGACTGGTTCCCGAAGACCACCGGCGAGATCATCCACGTGGACGGCGGCCTGCACGCCATCGGCGCCTGACAGCACGTTTCAGCACGAGGGCCCGCGTCCGGCCGGCGCGGGCCCTCGTGCCTGTCGGTCCCCGTCGGTCCCTGTCGGTGCGGCGCCCGTCGTGTCACCCGTTCGGCTCAGCCGGGCGGGCGGGGCCTGACGGCGGCGGGGCATCGTGAAGGTGCGCGTCCACCGCGTGTTCCCCCTCCCCAGTACGGCCGAGGAGGTCCCTTGTGCGCATTTTCCGCCTGGCCTCAGCGACCGTCGCCGTCGCCGTCGCGCTCGTCCTTCCGTACGAGGCGGCGGCCCAGCCGCGCGTCCAGCCCGGCCGGGCCCCGGCCGGCCACCTGATGAGACTGGGCACCGAGGACGCCGAGGACGCCGACGACCTGTTCGGGGCCGCGTGCTTCATCCGCGTCGACGGATCCTGGGTGACCGCCTACTGCCACAATCCCTATCCGGACACCGACCTGGTGCGGCTGCACGTCGAGTGCGCCCATTGGTGGGACCTGGACAGCGACTCCCGCGCCGTCGCCGCCGAACCGGCGCAGACCGTGAAGCTGACGGGGCGCTGCTGGCAGAAGGTGCGCTCCGCGTGGATCAGCCACCAGCGGGCGAGCTGAGCGGCGCCGGGCGGCAGCCGAACGCATAGGAGGCGGCCTCCTGGGCGGCCGTCGCCGCGTCCTGCGCCCGGATGGCGTCGACCAGCCGGGCGTGGTCCATGTGGGCCTCCGGGTTCAGCTCCCGGCCCACGTCCTCGCGCAGCCAGTCCCGCAGCACCTCGCTCAGGTCCGCGTACATCGTGGTCATCACGTCGTTGTGCGAGGCAGCCACCACGGCCAGATGGAAAGTCGCGTCGGCCACCACGAACGCCTCCGCGTCGCCCGACTCCCAGGCCTCCTCGCGGCGCCGCAGCAGCGTGTCGAGCTGCTTGAGGTCCTTCTCCGTGCGCCGCTCGGCGGCCAGCCGCGCCCCGGCCGACTCCAGCGTGGAGCGCAGCTCGGCGATGTGCCGGGGGTCGGCGTCGGCGAAGCGGCGGTGCATCACGCCCGCCAGCTCGCTGGTCGCCACGACGTACGTCCCCGAGCCCTGGCGGATGTCCAGCAGCCCGTTGTGCGCCAGCGCCCGCACCGCCTCGCGCACCGTGTTGCGGGCCACCCCGAGCTGCTCCACCAGCTCCGGCTCGGTGGGAATGCGGGAGCCGACCGGCCACTCGCCCGAGGTGATCTGGCTCCGCAGCGCGGCGATGACCTGCTCGGACAGTGCCGAACGGCGGGGATGGGTCAGGGGCATGGCACATACTTTCGCACGGTCGGGGGCGCCGGACGGCAACCACGCGTTGGACAACCAATCATCCCATGATTCTATGATGAGCGGCATGGCTGGAAACAGAACGCGAGCACTCCGGTCCAGGACTGCAGCCACCCCGGCCGAGAACGGGGTCCCCGGCATGAGCGGCACCACCGCACCCGCCTGGGCGAAGCCGCTGCTGATCGCCGGCATCGTCCTCGCCGCGCTGAACCTGCGCCCGGCCATCACCAGCCTCGGAGCGCTGCTCGAGGAGGTCCGCGACGGGCTCGGCATGAGCGGCAGCGTCGCCGGGCTGCTCACCTCGGTGCCCTCGCTGTGCTTCGCCGTCTTCGGCGTCACCGCCCCCCGCCTCGCCCGCCGCTTCGGGCCGGGCGCGGTGGTGTGCGCCGGCATGGCCGCCATCGCCTCCGGCCTGCTGATCCGCCCCTTCGCGGGCGGCACGGCCGGCTTCCTCGCCGCCACCGCCCTCGCCCTCATGGGCATCGCCGTCAGCAATGTCCTGATGCCGGTCATCGTCAAGCGCTGGTTCCCCGACCGGGTCGGGTCCATGACCGGCCTGTACTCGATGGCCCTCGCCCTCGGCACGTCCCTGGCGGCGGCGGTGACCGTGCCGCTCACCGACGCGGTGGGCGGGAACTGGCAGTCCGGCCTCGCCCTGTGGGCGGCCCTCGCCGCCGCGGCCGTACTGCCCTGGATCCCGTTCGTACGGGACCGCGAGCCGGGACCCGTGGCCGGCCGGGCGTCCGGCGCGGGCTCGCGGCTGCCCCGCCAGGAGGCACCGCAGCAGCGGGCGGGGGAGCGGGACGGCGCCCCGAAGCTGCGCATCACCCGCAGCCCCACCGCCTGGGCGCTCGCCGTCTTCTTCGGGCTCCAGGCGACCGCCGCCTACATCACCATGGGCTGGATGGCGCAGATCTTCCGGGACGCGGGCGTGCCCGCGGGCACCGCAGGAGTGCTGCTCGCCGTGACCATGGTGATGGGCGTACCGCTCGCCTTCGTCATACCCCGCCTCGCCTCCCGGCTGCCCAGCCAGGGGCCGATCGTGGTCGCCCTCGGCGCCTGCGGCCTCGCCGGATACGCCGGCCTCTACCTCGCCCCGGCGGCCGGCGCCTGGGCCTGGGCCCTCCTCCTGGGCATCGCCAACTGCGCCTTCCCGCTCGCGCTCACCATGGTCGGCATGCGAGCCAGGAGCGGCGCGGGGGTGGCCCAGCTGTCGGCCTTCGCACAGAGCACCGGCTATCTGATCTCCATCCCGGGCCCCCTGCTGGTCGGCGTCCTCTACCAGCACAGCGGCGGCTGGGGTCTGCCCATCGCCCTCATGGCCGGCCTGATGATCCCCCAGATGCTCATGGGCGTCCTGGCAGGCCGCGACCGCACGGTGGAGGACGAGGCGACGGTCCGCTGAGCGCCGCTCCGCGGGGGGCTTCGTCCGGGGACACCTCGGGATCCCTGCCGGCTCCCGGGAGCCCTGTCGAGGCTCGGGGCGGTCTGCCCCGGCATGCCCCGGGGGGAGCTGCGTCGGGCTTGGGGTGGCCTGCTCAGGTGTACCGGGGGCCTCGTCGCACCTCTGGTGCCGTGCGCGGGCGGCCCCGGGGGAGACGCGTTCGGCCCGGGGGCGGCTTGCCCGGGCCTACCCGGGGGAAGCCCCGTTGATGGCCCGGGCGACGCGTCGGGGCGTGCCTTGGGCATACCCCCGGGGAGGGAGAGCCCCCGTCCGGGCCTGGGGCGCCGCGCCGGGTGGCCCCGGGGCGTGGTGGGTGGTGTGCGGGTGGGAGACTTGGGGTATGCCAGTGCTTGATCCGAACCCGCAGAACGGCCAGAAGAAGCTGCTGCTGGTCTTCGGCGCGTTCTTCGCCATCTTTGTCGTCATCGGTGTGATCGCGGCCCTGCTCGCGCCGTGACACCGCCCGCGGGGCCCTCCGTGCCCCGAACGGGGTGGGGCTAGCCCCCGCATCCCCTAGGGGACCAGGCTCAGGGACAAGTGGGTGGATCACCGGATGGGCCCGCACTCCCGCGCTCCGTACCTTCGAGTCGTACCCGCGCACAGCGGAGTCACGGTAGGACTCAGCACTCGAAGAGCGGAGGCCCCATGTCGGCGCGTACGCGGACCCGGCCGCACCCGGCCCCCCGGGGCGGCGTCGACATCCGGCTGCCGTGGTGGGCGCTCGCCCTCCCCGCGCTCGCCTTCGTGACGCTGCTGACGCTGATACTCCACCCCGCCGACGCCCAGGCGGCCACCGGCGAACCGGCCCTCAGCCTCATCCTGGAGCGAGCGCACCAGCTGATTGCCCGCTGAGCAGTGGCGGAACGCCCCCGGAAGTGCTCGTCAACTCCCTGCGCCCTGTGGTCTGTTTCATGCGAAGCTGGGACGCATGAGCGTCGCAGAACCCCGCAGGATTGCCCTCTTCCGGCATGCGAAAGCCGACTGGCCTCCCGTTGACGACCACGAGCGCCCGCTCGCCGAGCGCGGCCGGATGGACGCCGCCGCAGCCGGACGCAAGCTCGCCGACACCGGCATCGCCTTCGACCTGGCCCTCTGCTCCACCGCCACCCGCACCCGCGAGACCTGGAAGCTCGCCGTCCAGGAGTTCCCGCAGCGCCCGAAGACCGTCTACGAGGAGCGGATCTACGAGGCCTCGCCCGGCGAGCTCATCGCCCTGCTCAACGAGACCCCCGACGACGTTCAGAACGTCCTCCTGATCGGCCACAACCCCGGCATCCAGGGCCTCGCCGACGTTCTGGCCGGCTCCTCGGAGGGCGACGCCCGTGAGCGGATGAACCGCCGCGGCTTCCCGGCCGCCGCCTTCGCCCTGCTGTCCTTCACCGGCTCCTGGAAGTCCCTGGAGCCCGGCGTCGCCACCCTGCTCGACTACTGGGCGCCCAGCGAGTGACTCACGGTGCCGCCCACGGCACCACAGGGGCCCG
>NZ_BAAAIZ010000074.1:0-18801 GCF_039526425.1 Streptomyces thermospinosisporus | reverse complement strand
ACGCGGTGCCGGGCCCCGGCACAACGCGGTGGTGAAGAACGGTATGGCGGTGGCGCGGACAGGCGCGGCTCGGCCCGTCCGTGACGGCGGACGGTGCGCTCAGCCCACTTCGAAGGGCATCAGGGGCGCTCAGCCCACCTCGAGGGTGTCCGCCGCCTCGACCTCCTCACGGGTGATGCCCAGCAGGTAGAGCACCGTGTCCAGGAAGGGGAAGTTCACCGCCGTGTGCGCGGCCTCACGCACCACCGGCTTGGCGTTGAAGGCGACCCCGAGACCGGCCGCGTTGAGCATGTCCAGATCGTTGGCGCCGTCGCCGATCGCCACCGTCTGCGACAGCGGGACCCCCGCCTCGGCCGCGAAGCGGCGCAGCAGCCGCGCCTTGCCCGCACGGTCCACGATCTCGCCGGTGACCCGGCCGGTCAGCTTCCCGTCGACGATCTCCAGGGTGTTGGCCTGGGCGAAGTCCAGCCCGAGCCGCTCCTTCAGATCGTCCGTGACCTGGGTGAAGCCACCGGAGACCACACCGACCTGGTAGCCGAGGCGCTTGAGCGTACGGATCAGGGTGCGGGCGCCCGGCGTCAGCCGCACCTCGCTGCGCACCTTGTCCACCACCGAGGCGTCGAGCCCCTCGAGCAGCGCCACCCGAGCGTGCAGCGACTGCTCGAAGTCCAGCTCCCCGCGCATCGCGGCCGCCGTCACCTCGGCGACCTTGTCCTCGCAGCCGGCGTGCGCCGCGAACAGCTCGATGACCTCGTCCTGGATGAGTGTGGAGTCCACGTCCATCACGACCAGGCGCTGCGCCCGCCGGTACAGCCCCGCGGCGACCACCGCCACGTCCACGCCGAGCTTCGCCGCGTCCGTGACCAGGGCGGTGCGCAGCGGCTCCGTCTCCACGCCCGACACCGCGAACTCCACCGCGGTCACCGGGTACTTGGCCAGCCGGAAGATCCGGTCGATGTTGGCGCCGGTGGCCGTGATCCGCCCGGCGATCGCCGCGGTGGCCTCCGAGGTGAGCGGGTGGCCGAGCACGGTGACCAGGGAGCGGCCGACGCCGCGCGGCAGGTTGTCGCCGATGCCGGAGATGATCTCCGCCTGCATCTTCATCGACTCCGCCCAGCTGTGGACGGTCGCCCGCAGATCCCCTTCCAGCCCCCGCGGCGGCTCGGTCACCAGCGCGCACAGCACGATGCGGCCACGGGTGACGACCTGCTCGATGTCGACCACGTCGACGGAGTAGGCGGCCAGGGTGTCGAAGAGGCCTGCCGTGATGCCCGGCCTGTCCTTGCCGAAGATCTTGACCAGGAGAGTAGGGACGTCAGAGGTCTGCGATGCGCTCATGGTGTTCCCACCGTATCCGGCACCCGGTGCCGACCGCCCCCGCGGTCCGCCTGCCGGACAGTGAACATGCGGTGTCAGGCGGGGGTCCGGCGCCCGGTGCCCCCGCCCCCGGCGGGCACCCCGCTCACCTGTTCCGCCCCCGGCGGGCGCCGCGCTCACCGGCCCCCGTCGGGCTTGCGGGGCCGCGGGGGAGGGGCCGGCGGTGGCGGAGGCGGCGGGGGAGGCCCGTCGTCCGGCCACAGCGGGCCGCGCCGCTTCCCGCCCGGGCGGCGAGGGGGCCGGTTTCCGCGCCGAGGCGGTTCGACCGGCGCGATCATCGTGGGCGCGCCGTACACATCGTCACCGTGCACATCGTCACCGGACACGTCGCCGCCGGGCGCATCCCCACCGGACACATCGCCACGGGTCACATCCTCGCCGTCGTCGCCTGCCGCCGTCTCGTCCGCGCGCCCCTCGCCCTCCACGTCCCTCGGCACCCTCAGATACGGGTTCGTGGCCGGGTTGGGCGGCCGGTACGACGCCCTGGGCGGCGTGTACGGCCCTGACGGCACCCGGTCCTGGGGCTCGCCGCTCGCCTCACCGCCGCGGTCGGCGGCCCCGAACCCCGCACCGCCCGCGTCCAGCTCCGTACGGCCGGGCCCGCGCTGCCACGGGGCGCTCCCTCCGCCGCCCGCTCCGGCCGGCTCCGGGCCGCCGCTTCCCGCAGGCCTGTCCCGGGCCGCGCCGGACGTGTCCAGCTCCGTACGACCAGGCCCGCGTGGCCGGGCCGGGCGCTCGCCCTCGCCCGGCCCGGGCCGTCGCAGTCCGTCCACACCCGCGCCGGCCGACGCCGGGGACCGCGACTCGCCGCCGACCCCACGCCGGTCGCCACCGGACGCCGCGCCGCCCGCGCCCCACTCCGCCCGGCCGGACTCGGACAGCCGGGCCCCGTCCCTGCCCCCGCCCGGAGCGGCCGCCAGGGCGCCGCTTGCCTCACTCCACGACACCGCCCGGCGCCCCGCCGCACCGCACACCCAGGTGAGCCAGGCCCCCGCCGCACCGGCCAGCGTGCCCCACGCGGCGCCCAGGAGCAGGGCCACGCCGGGCCGTCCGCGCAGTTCGATGCCGGCGCCGAACGCGTCGATGCCCAGCACGGAGAGCGAGGCGTTCGCGGACACCTCGGTGAGCCACACCAGCAGGGGCAGGGCCAGTGCCGTGCCGGCCCCCAGCCGCAGCGCGCACCGCACCACGAATGCGCCCATGCCCACCTGTGCGCCCCCCACCGGTGTGCGCGCCCCCGTCAGTACGCCGGCCAGCAGCATCAGCACGGCCGCCGCGACCGCCAGCAGCCACACCCGGCCGTCCAGTCCGGCCAGCCGTGCCAGCGTGACGTGCTGCTCGGAGCCGACGCGGAGCAGGTCGTCCAGCGGGTCCGGCAGGACCCCGAGCAGCGCGCCCGAGGCCCGCCCGTCAAAGGGCACGAACAGGCCCAGCGGCACGCCCAGCCACACCCCGTTGGGCGCGCCCAGCAGCGCCGCGCCGGCGATCCGCCGCGGATGGTCGTCGCCGATCGCCGCGTAGGCGGCGGCCGTGAGCCCGGCCGCGACCGCCACCAGCAGCACCGTCACCAGAGCCGACACCGCCGGACGGACCGCCCGGTGCACCACGTCCCAGCCGGGCGGCAGGGGCGTACGGCGGGACGCCAGCAACGCGACCGCCAGCACCAGCACCGACCAGCCGAGCCCGCCCAGCAGGGTCGGCACCGCGTCCACGGTGAACCCGACTGCCGTCTGAGCCTCCACCAGATCCCCGATCCGGTCCGGCAGCACGCTCTCCAGACCGTCACCCAGGTCACCCAGCCCCGGGATCTCGATGCCGGCCCCGTCGCCGCCGCCCGGCAGTTCGTCCAGGCCCAGCGCGTTCCCGTCGAGGGTGACGACGTCCTGCCCGGCCCACACCAGCCCGCCCGTCATCGCCACGGACAGCCCGGCCATCGCCCCCGCACGCGCCAGGAGTTCGGCCGGTGACACCACGGCGCCCGCCGCCCGCAGCGAGCGCAGGAAGAAGAACCCCAGCAGCAGCGCGCCCACCAGGCTCACCCCGAGTGGCGTGATCTCGACGGCCGTCTCCGCCTCCGCCCCGGACAGCCCGAAGGCCGACACGTCCCCGGACGGGGTGACCGAGCCGCCGACCGCCAGGGCGACCACCGCCGCGGTCATCGTCCCCAGCGATCCCGCCGAGTCCGCCTGGAGCAGGTGCAGTCCGGCCGCCGCGGTCGCCGCCATGCCGATCAGCGCCCAGCTCACTCCGGCCACCGCGGTCATCACCACGTCGCCCCACGGCACCCGCGTGCCGCCCTCCGCTCGCCCGGCGTTCGACGTGCCCGTGACACCACTCATGGCAGACCCCCCGATCCGCAGCGTGGCGAGGCGGCCGCGCATGTCCCCCTCGCGTGGTTTACCACTCTCCGGGCCGGTTTCCACCCCGTCAACGACACGTGGTGGAGGCACTCAGGCAGCCACTTCACAAGGCCCGACTTTCGGTCAGGGGGCCGAGCCTGAAATAGTTCCCCCCGATGTTCGACATCCCTAGACTCCCTGCGATGGGGGAAACTCGGGGGACAACTCAGTGGGGCATGGAGTGCCGGAACTCGTACTGGAATCGAATGGACGGACCTGGACGCTCGATCCGTCCAGGGCCTACACCCTCGGACGTGATCCGCAGGGCGACGTCGTGCTGGACGACGCCAGGGTCTCCTGGCGTCACGCCACGATCAGCTTCAACGGCCGCAGTTGGGTCATCGAGGACCACGGCAGCACCAACGGCACGTTCGTGCAGGGCCAGCGGATCCACCACCTGGAGCTCAGCTCCGACACGGAACTGAACCTGGGCAACGCCACCGACGGACCGCGCGTGAAGCTCGTCGGGATCGGCGCACAGGTGGGCGCGCCGCAGGCACAGCCGCAGCAGCCGTACGCGGCGCAGAGCGCGGGCTGGGCCCAGCAGGCGCCCGCCCAGCAGCAGCCGCCCGCGCAGCAGGCCCCGGTGCAGCAGCCGCCGGCCCAGCACGCCGGCTGGCAGCAGCAGGCTCAGCAGCCGCCGGTGCCGCAGGAGTCGGCGCCGCACATCCCGCAGCAGGGGCCCGGTGGTGGCGCGGGGGCGCCGCCGGTCTACGGCGACCGCAGCCCGACGACGTTCCACCAGTTCTCCCTCGGCCGCGTGATGCGCATCGGCCGTGCTCTGGAGAACGACCTGGTCGTCTCCGACCTCCAGGTCTCGCGGCACCACGCCGAGTTCCACTCGACGCCCGACGGCCGCATGGAGATCCGCGACCTGGGCTCGCACAACGGCACCTACGTCAACGGCCAGCCGATCCCCAAGGGCGGCTCCCAGCTGCTCGGCCCGACCGACATCGTCGGCGTCGGTCACTCGACGTTCCGCATCGTCGGCGACCGGCTCGAGGAGTTCGTCGACACCGGTGAGGTGTCCTTCTCCGCACGGCATCTGACGGTCACCGTGGACGGCGGCAAGCAGATCCTCAAGGACGTCTCCTTCGGCGTCCCCGAGAAGTCGCTGATCGCGGTCATCGGCCCGTCCGGCTCCGGCAAGTCGACGCTGCTCAAGGCGCTCACCGGCTACCGGCCCGCCAACCAGGGCGAGGTGCTGTACGACAACCGCAACCTCTACAAGCAGTTCGCCGAGCTGCGCCAGCGCATCGGTCTGGTCCCGCAGGACGACATCCTGCACAAGGAACTGACCGTCAAGAAGGCCCTCAAGTACGCGGCCAAGCTGCGCTTCCCGGCCGACACCACGGCCGCCGAGCGCGAGGCCCGCATAGACGAGGTGCTGCGCGAGCTGAAGCTGGACATCCACAAGGAGAAGAAGGTCACCTCCCTCTCCGGCGGCCAGCGCAAGCGCGTCTCGGTGGCCCTGGAGCTGCTCACCAAGCCGTCGCTGATCTTCCTGGACGAGCCGACCTCCGGCCTCGACCCGGGCATGGACCGCGATGTGATGCAGCTGCTGCGCGGCCTCGCGGACGACGGCCGCACGGTGCTGGTGGTCACCCACTCGGTGGCCGAGCTGGCCCTGTGCGACAAGCTGCTGGTGATGGCGCCCGGCGGCTCCGTGGCCTACTTCGGCCCGCCCGAGGAGGCGCTGAACTTCTTCGGCTACGACAGCTGGGCCGACGTCTTCTCCGCCTTCGAGAACTACCGCGACTACGACTGGGCGGGCCGCTGGAAGGGCTCGCAGCACTACCAGATGTACGCCGCGGACATCGACGCGGTGGCGCCGCAGTCCGTACAGGTCCCCGCGATGCAGGCGATGAAGCCGCCGAAGCCGCAGGGCTGGATGTCGCAGTTCGGCACGCTGGTGCGCCGCTACATCTCGGTGATCGCCTCCGACAAGGGCTTCCTCGCCCTGATGGTGATCCTGCCCGCCGTGCTCGGCGCGGTCAGCCTGCTCATCGACGCGGACAAGGGCCTGCTGCCCAACCCGCCGAACCCGCAGACCGGCCGGATCATCCCGAACGGCACGGCGACCACGGTGCTGCTCATCCTCGCGGTCGGCGCCTGCTTCGCCGGTGCCGCCAACTCCGTGCGTGAGCTGATCAAGGAACGGGTCATCTACGAACGGGAACGCGCCACCGGCCTGTCCCGCTCGGCGTACCTGATGTCCAAGGTGTTCGTGCTCGGCATGATCACCGTGCTGCAGGGCCTGATGGTCGGTGTGATCGGCTTCACCAGCCGGGAGATCCCGGAGGAGGGCCTGGTCCTGGGCGGCGCCACCCTGATCGAGCTGTCGCTGCCGATCATGGCGCTGGGCTTCACCTCGATGATGTTCGGCCTGATCATCTCGTCGCTGGTGAAGACCGCCGAGAAGACCATGCCGCTGCTGGTGATGTTCGCGATCGTCCAGGTCGTCTTCACCGGCTGCCTGTTCACCCTGCACGGCTCGATCGGCGTCAACCAGTTCTCGTTCCTGATGCCCTCGCGCTGGGCGGTGGCGGCCGCCGGTGCCACGCTGGACTTCAACAAGATCAGTCCGCCGGAGACGCCCGGCGACACCGACCCGCTGTGGGAGCACACGGTCGGGGCCTGGGCGATGGACATGGGCGCGCTCATCGCCATCGGCGTGGTCTGCGGCTTCTTCGTGGCCCGCTTCCTGCGCCGCCACGAGCCCGAGGTCATGCGCAAGTAACGGCGCCCGCGCGGCGAGCGGCCGCGAACGCCCCGAAGGGCGGCACCCGTCAGGAGGGTGCCGCCCTTCGGCGTCTCACAGGACTCGTCGAGCGTGCAGAAGAGGTCCGCGCCGACCTCAGTACGCGCTGTCGACGTTGTCCATCGAGCCGTAGCGGTCCGCGGCGTAGTTGCAGGCGGCGGTGATGTTGGCGACCGGGTCGTAGATGTTCCAGGACGTGCCCGGCACGTGGTACGCCTTGAACGTCGGCGGGATCACCTGCAGCAGGCCCTTGGACGGGATGCCGTTCTTGGCGTTGATGTCCCAGAGGTTGATCGCCTTCGGGTTGCCGGAGGACTCACGCATGATGTTGCGCTTGATGCCCTCGTAGGAGCCCGGGATGCCGTGCTTCTTCATGATCGCGAGGGACTCGCGGATCCAGCCGTCCAGGTTGTTCGGGTAGGACTTCGGGGCGTCCTTCTTCACCTCGGCGCGCTTGGCGGCGCGGCTCGCGGCCTCCTTGGCCTCGCGGGCCTTGGCGGCCTTCTCGGCGGCGGCCTTCTTCGCGGCGGCCTTCTTCGCGGCGGCCTCGGCCTTGGCCTTCGCCTCGGCCTGCTTCTTCGCCGCGATCTGCTCGGCCTTCACGGTGGCGCCGGCCATCTGGTCGGTGACGGTGCCCTTGACGTCCTTGATCTGCTCGGTGCTGTACGCCACCTTCGCGGTGGGCACGGCGGCCTCGCTCGTGATGTTCGTCGACGCCGTGCTCGGCACCGCCGAGAAACCGATGGCGGCGGCGCCGAGGGCGGCGACACCGGCAGCGGCGATCTTGTGGTGACGGGTCAGGGCACGACTATGGCCACGGGTGAGGATGTGCTTGGACATAAGAAATGGACCTCTTCGAATAGCGCGGAGATCGCTCGGCGTCCGGTGGGGACAGTGGCGCTTCCGGCACAGGAACGCCGTGGGCGTGAACCCACGGCGCTGAGCGACGGCAGCCATTCTTAGCGGCCGCAAAATCGGCAGGCAAAGGTGTGACGTACGAAGCCGGGTAGTGGAACGGGGAGGGACGAAACAGGGCAGACAGGGCAGTACGGGCCGCTCACATGGGCGACATACCTCTCCTACTCCCCTTCGTACGTGATGTACGCCCTATGTGCGGCCTCACATCGGTCACCCCTCCTTCTCGCTGACAGTTGCGCCAGCAATGCACTGTGTGAGGAGCTGTGCGGGGCCTGTGCGACGGCCGTGCGGGGGCTGTACGAGAGCCGTGCGCCGGCTGTACGAGAGCCGTGCGCGGGCTGTACGAGGAGGCTGTACGAGGGCTGGTTCAGGTCACGGCAGCAGCAGGTGCAGGTCCCCGAACTCGTGCCACAGATAGCGGCCGTCCACCGCCGCCTCGTACCCGCGGTCCAGCGCCTCCCGCCCGGCGACCGCCTCCAGCATCAGCAGATGCGAGGCCGCCGGCTCGTGCAGGCCGGTCAGCAGCCCGTCCACCACCCGCACACCCCGCTGAGGGGTCACCACCAGATCCGTCCACCCCGCACGGGCCCGCACCACCCCGTCGGGACCCGCCGCCGACTCGACCGCCCGCACCGCCGTCGTCCCGACCGCGATCACCCGGCCCCCGCCGCGACCGGAGCCCCGCAGTCCCGTCCGGTGCGCCCGCACGGCGTTGACCAGCCGCGCCGACGCCTCCGGCACCTCGAAGCGCTCCGGATACGGCGGCTCGTGGGCCTCCGCCGAGGCCACCCCTGTGTGCAGGATCACCGGCGCGAACAGCACCCCCCGGCTCACCAGCTCCGCCACCAGCCGTCCGGTGAACGGACGCCCCGCGCTCGGCATCTCCGCACTGCCCGCCCCGTCCGGCGACGGCACCGCGAACACCGTCTGGTACGCCGACAGCGGCTGCTCCCGCTCCGTGTACGCGTACCGGATGGGCCGCCCGTGCCGCCGCAGCACCTCCAGGACCTCCGCACCCGTCACCGCGGCCCACCACAGCCGCTCACCGCGCGCGTCCAGCGGCTCCTGCAGCACCAGCCGCGCACCGCCGGGCAGCCGCACCTCTGCTCCCGCACGCACGCCCGCACGCGCGCGGGTGGTGCCGCGCCCGTCCGGCTCGCGCAGCTCGACCGCCCACCGGCCGTCGTCGCCCCGGGTGGAGAAGTGCACCACCACCGCGGCCCGCCCCAGCCGGCCGTCCACGGCCGCCGGCAGCGTGGGGGAGGTGTTCACCACCAGCAGATCACCGGCCCGCAGCAGCCGCGGCAGCTCCCGGAAGGCGTGATGCGACACCACCGTGCCACGGGAGACCAGCAGCCGCACCGCGTCCCGGTCCAGGCCCGGCCCCCGCAGCTCCACCGGCAGCCGGGCCGGCGCCCCCTCCGGCACCTTCACCGCCGCGGTCACACCCGCTCCTTCAGCAGCGCCGGGGCCGCGTAGCGCCCGCTCGCCGGACGCTCGTCCAGCAGCCGCAGGAAGGCCGGCGCCACGGTGGCCGGATCCGGCCGCGGACCGTCGTCGTCCGGCACCGCCGCCGCATACAGGTCCGTGGCCATGTCGCCGGGATCCACCGCCCACACCCGCAGCCCGGGCTCCTCCACCGCCAGCACCGCGGCCAGCTGGTCCAGGGCCGCCTTGGACGCCCCGTAGCCGCCCCAGGTGGGATACGCCTCGCACCCGGCGTCGGAGCTCACCGTGATCACCGTGCCCGCCCGGGCGGCCCGCAGCAGCGGCAGCGCCTCCTGCACCAGCCCCAGCGCCGCCACCAGATTCACCTCCAGCGCCCGCCGCAGCCCGTCCAGCTCCAGCTCCTCCAGCCGCACCAGCGGCTCGGCGCCCAGCGCGCTGGCGTTGTGCACCAGCAGATCGACCCCGCCGTACTCCCGGGCCGCCGCCACCAGCTCGGTGCGGTGCCCGGCGTCCGTGACGTCCCCGGGCAGCGCCGTCACTCGCGCGCCCTGCGACGCCAGCAGCCCGGACGCCTCCGCCAGCGGCACCGGATCCCGCGCGTCCAGCACCAGGTCCCAGCCCCGCCCCGCCAGCGCCTCGGCGAGTGCGAAACCCAGCCCCTTCGAAGCACCCGTGATGATCGCAACCGGCATGACCTGCCCCCTTGTCGAGAAAACGCGTCGCGAAACACGTCGAGGAAACGCTCGTCGTCGAAACGCCGACCGCTCGCTGCCACCGGACCGGCGTGCCCTCAACCTAGGAGCGGCCCCCTGACACCGGCCTCGGGCCAGGGACGTGATCACCCGGGTCCCTTCGGCCTACGCCCACCGGCCCTGGGACCACAGCCCTAGGACTTCCGTCGCAGTTCAGCGCCCCCGCCCGTCCGATCCGCCCGCCCGCGGCCGCCGGTACGGTGAGCACATGAGCCACGGCCCCCGGACCGGCCTCGCCGCGGTGAGCTCCGCGCTGCTGGCCATGAGCAGGCATCTCGAGGTGCGCGACGTCCTCAAGACGATCGTCGCCTCGGCCCGCGAGCTGCTCGACGCCCAGTACGCCGCCCTCGGCGTCCCCGACGACCACGGCGGCTTCGCCCAGTTCGTGGTCGACGGCGTCAGCGACGAGCAGTGGAAGGCCATCGGCCCGCTGCCGCGCCAGCACGGCATCCTCGCCTCGATGCTCCACGAGGCCCGGTCCGAGCGCCTCGCCGACGTCCGCAAGGACCCCCGCTTCGAGGGCTGGCCGAGCGCCCACCCCGACCTCGTCGACTTCCTGGGCCTGCCCGTCCGCGACGGTGACGAGGTCATCGGCGCGCTCTTCCTCGCCAACAAGAACTGCCCCAAGCCGGAAGGCACCTGCGGCTTCACCGAGGACGACGAGAAACTGCTCGGCATCCTCGCCCAGCACGCCGCGATCGCCCTCACCAACGCCCGCCTCTACGAACGCAGCCGCGAACTGACCATCGCCGAGGAACGCTCCCGCCTGGCCCACGAACTCCACGACGCGGTCAGCCAGAAGCTCTTCTCCCTGCGCCTGACCGCCCAGGCCGCCGCCCGCCTGGTGGACCGTGACCCGGCCCGCGCCAAGGGCGAACTCCAGCAGGTCGCCGCCCTCGCCGCCGAGGCCGCCGACGAACTGCGCGCCGCGGTGGTCGAACTGCGCCCCGCCGCCCTCGACGAGGACGGACTGGTCGCCACCCTGCGTACCCAGGTCCAGGTCCTCGACCGGGCGCACAGTGCGCGGGTGACTTTCGAGAGCCACGGCGTGCGCGCCCTGCCCGCGGCCCAGGAGGAGGCGATGCTCCGCGTCGCCCAGGAGGCCCTGCACAACGCGCTGCGCCACTCGGGCGCGGAACACGTCGAGGTCACCCTGGACCGCCGCGGCGGCGGAGCCGTCCTGCGGGTCACCGACGACGGCCGCGGCTTCGAGCCGCGGACCATCCGCCGCGCCGGACGCCATCTGGGCCTGGTCTCCATGCGGGACCGGGCGAGCGGCGTCGGCGGCACCCTCACCGTGGAGTCGGCGCCCGGCAAGGGCACCGTGATCGAGATGGAGGTCCCCGGTGGCTGACCCGATCAAAGTGCTGCTGGTCGACGACCACCAGGTGGTGCGGCGGGGGCTGCGCACCTTCCTCGAGGTGCAGGACGACATCGAGGTCGTCGGCGAGGCCGCGGACGGCGCCGAGGGCGTCGACCTCGCCGAGCGCCTGCGGCCCGACGTCATCCTCATGGACGTGAAGATGCCGGGCATGGACGGCGTGGAGGCGCTGCGGCGGCTGCGCGAACTCGGCCACCCCGCCCGGGTGCTGATCGTCACCAGCTTCACCGAGCAGCGCACCGTCGTGCCCGCCCTGCGCGCGGGCGCAGCCGGTTACGTCTACAAGGACGTCGACCCCGACGCCCTGGCCGGCGCCATCCGCTCCGTGCACGCGGGCCATGTGCTGCTCCAGCCCGAGGTCGCCGGTGCCCTGCTCGCCCAGGAGGAGAACACCCCCGGGCAGGGCCGCGGAGGCTCGCTCACCGAACGGGAGCGCGAGGTGCTGGGCCTCATCGCGGACGGCCGCTCCAACCGGGAGATCGCCCGGGCCCTGGTGCTCTCCGAGAAGACCGTGAAGACCCATGTGTCGAACATCCTGATGAAGCTCGACCTGGCGGACCGCACCCAGGCCGCCCTGTGGGCCGTGCGCCACGGCCTGACCGGCTGACCCCGGACGCCCGCGCCCGGCCGGAAGGTTCCCGTCCGGTCAGAGATTCATACCGTCGTGGGAATGTCCCCCGAACGGCGCACCCTTCGCGTGCCCCGAGCCGTTCCCAGTGCAGACCGCGGCGCCTTGCCGCGGTCATCGCAAGGAGGGCTTGGAAAGTGAAGAACCTGAAGAGGGCAGCGGCCGTGACGTTGGTGGCCGGTGGCCTGCTCGCCGCCGGTACGGGCATGGCCTCGGCGACCGACGGCGCCCACGCCGACGGCAAGGCCGTGGGCTCCCCGGGCGTCGTCTCGGGCAACGTCGTCCAGGTCCCGGTCGACGTACCGGTCAACGTCTCCGGCAACAGCGTCAACGTCATCGGCCTGCTCAACCCGGCCTTCGGCAACGTGGCCGTCAACGACTGACGCACCGCACCGGACCACTCGCCCGGCCGCCCGGCCCCACACCGGGAGGCCGGGCGGTCACGTTCCCGGCCTCCCCACCGGGAAGCGCGCTCCTCCTCGAGGAGCCCTCACCGCTTCCCCCGCTCCCGCTCCTCCACCATGGAGTTGTAGGCCGCGACCTGCGCCCGCCGCGCCGTCCGCTCCACCGGCCGCAGCGCGGCATTCCGCGCCGCCATCTGGGAGGCGCTCACCGCGCCCCCGTGCCCGTTCGCCCCCGCCAGTGAGATCAGCGCCCCCACCCGCTGCGCCAGCTGCAGCACCCGCGCCGCCCGCGGCGGATACCCCGGCGCCAGCACCTCGCGCCCCTGCTCCGCCCGCGCCCGGTAGGCGTCGATCGCCGCCTCGGCCACCGGCCCCGACGCCGCCACGTCCAGCCGTGTCAGCACCTCCGTCGCCTCCCGCAGCGCCTCCGCCAGCTCACGCTCCGCTTCACCCAGCGACGGCACATCGGCCGGCGGCGCGTCCCGCACCGGCAGGCAGTGCCACACCACCTCGGCGTGCACATCGCCCTCCGGCCCGGCCTCGGACACCTCCGGCACCAGACCGAACGCCGCCCCGTGGCAGACCACCGCCTCCCCGGCCTGAAGCGCCCGCGCGTTGAACTCCGGCGGCCCGCTCAGCCCCAGCGGATGCCCCGGCGCGGGCAGCGCCACCCGCAGCCCGGTCACCCCCAGCGCCCGCAGCCGGCCCAGCGCAAGGGTGAGCCCCACCGGGGCCTGCTCACCCGGCAGCCCCTCGACCCGGTGCACCGCGTCCTCGCCCACGATGGCGATCACGGCGTCGTCCGGTGAGACAAGTCCGGCAAGAAGGGCATTTCCCCAAGCGGCCAGGCGTCCAGAGCGCGGTTCCCAGAGCATGCACCCCACCCTAGACAGCGCCAACGACCGGACCGAGGGAATGCCCGGGCCGACCGGTGGCGTAGATTTCATGGAGGGCTGCGCCCACCGGCGCGGCGGACCGAGCCCACAGGCGAACGCGACAGCCGAGACCGGCCACACTGCAAGGGGAGACAACGCGCTCATGAGCGATGTTCTGGAGCTTCAGGACGTATCCGTGGTCCGGGAGGGCCGGGCTCTGGTGGACCAGGTCTCCTGGTCGGTCAAGGAGGGCGAGCGCTGGGTCATCCTCGGCCCCAACGGAGCCGGCAAGACCACCCTGCTCAACATCGCGTCCAGCTACCTCTTCCCCAGCAAGGGCACCGCCACCATCCTCGGCGAGACCCTCGGCAAGGTCGACGTCTTCGAGCTGCGCCCCCGCATCGGCATGGCCGGCATCGCCATGGCCGAGAAGCTCCCCAAGAGCCAGACCGTCCTGCAGACCGTGCTCACCGCCGCCTACGGCATGACCGCCGGCTGGCAGGAGGACTACGAGGACATCGACGAGCAGCGCGCCCGCGCCTTCCTCGACCGCCTCGGTATGAGCGCCTACCTCGACCGCAAGTTCGGCACCCTCTCCGAGGGCGAGCGCAAGCGCACCCTCATCGCCCGCGCCCTGATGACCGACCCCGAGCTGCTGCTCCTCGACGAGCCCGCCGCCGGCCTCGACCTCGGCGGCCGCGAGGACCTGGTGCGCCGCCTCGGCCGCCTGGCCCGGGACCCGATCGCCCCCTCCATGATCATGGTCACCCACCATGTCGAGGAGATCGCCCCCGGCTTCACCCACGTCCTGATGATCCGCCAGGGCAAGGTTCTCGCCGCCGGCCCGCTGGAGCTGGAACTCACCTCCCGCAACCTCTCCCTCTGCTTCGGCCTCCCGCTCGTCGTCGAACAGGTCGGCGACCGCTGGACCGCCCAGGGCCTGCCGATGGGCTGAACCACCCGACGATCTCTCAATTCCCGGCGGCCCAAGGCCGTTCAAACTGATCGGCGCCCTGTCCGCGACCGGGTGCGCGGACCTACCATGCCCTTGTGGACATCGACGCATGGCTGTGGTGGCTGATCGGCGCGGCAGCGCTCGGCATCGCTCTGGTGATCACCGCGATGCCCGAACTGGGCATGCTCGCGGTGGGTGCCGTCGCCGCGGCGGTGACCTCCGGCTTCTTCGGCGGTGGTGCCGTCGCCCAGGTCGTGGTCTTCGCCGTCGTCTCGACCGCCCTCATCGCCGTCGTACGGCCCATCGCCAGCAGACACCGGGCCCAGCGACCCCAACTCGCCACCGGAATCGACGCCCTGAAGGGCAAACAGGCCGTCGTCCTGGAACGCGTCGATGCCTCCGGCGGCCGGATCAAGCTCGCCGGCGAGGTCTGGTCCGCCCGCGCCCTCGACGCCGCCCGCACCTACGAAGTAGGCCAGGAAGTCGACGTCGTGGACATCGAGGGAGCCACAGCGATCGTCATGTGACCTCGCACGACGCAACTGGACCGAACTGCCCCCGAGTCGTACGACGGTCTGTCAGACTCGACCAGCAAGATCTTCACGACCCCTAAGATCTGTCGAAGGCGCCGAGGCGAAGAAGGGTACGGGGAACCGACGATGGAACCGATCATCATCGTCCTGATCATCCTGGTGGTGTTGGTCTTCATCGCCCTGATCAAGACGATCCAAGTCATTCCGCAGGCCAGCGCGGCCATCGTCGAGCGCTTCGGCCGCTACACACGGACACTCAACGCGGGCCTCAACATCGTCGTCCCGTTCATCGACACCATCCGCAACCGGATCGACCTGCGCGAGCAGGTCGTCCCGTTCCCGCCCCAGCCGGTGATCACCCAGGACAACCTGGTCGTCAACATCGACACCGTCATCTACTACCAGGTCACCGACGCCCGCGCCGCCACCTACGAGGTCGCCAGCTACATCCAGGCCATCGAGCAGCTCACGGTCACCACGCTCCGCAACATCATCGGCGGCATGGACCTGGAGCGCACCCTCACCTCCCGCGAGGAGATCAACGCGGCCCTGCGCGGCGTCCTCGACGAGGCCACCGGCAAGTGGGGCATCCGCGTCAACCGCGTCGAGCTCAAGGCGATCGAACCGCCCACCTCCATCCAGGACTCCATGGAGAAGCAGATGCGCGCCGACCGTGACAAGCGCGCCGCGATCCTCCAGGCCGAGGGTGTCCGCCAGTCCGAGATCCTGCGCGCCGAGGGCGAGAAGCAGTCCCAGATCCTGCGCGCCGAGGGTGAGGCCAAGGCGGCCGCGCTGCGCGCCGAGGGCGAGGCCCAGGCCATCCGCACCGTCTTCGAGTCCATCCACGCCGGCGACCCCGACCAGAAGCTCCTCAGCTACCAGTACCTCCAGATGCTCCCCAAGATCGCCGAGGGCGACGCCAACAAGCTCTGGATCGTCCCCAGCGAGATCGGCGACGCCCTCAAGGGCCTCTCCGGCGCCATCGGCAACTTCGGCCCGTCCAACGGCAACTCCGGCTCCGCGACCCCCAGCGTCCCCCCGCAGGAGCGCCGCGAGAAGCCCACCATCGACTGAGCACCCCCTGACGCGAACGACGTTCCCCGCACCCCCCGCAGGAGCGCCGCGAGAAGCCCACCATCGACTGAGCACCCCCTGACGCGAACGACGTTCCCCGCACCCCCCACAGGGGCGCGGGGAACCGCGCGTCAGGGCAGCTGCGCCCGCGTACTGGAGGAAAGGCCGGTCCCTACGCGGCCTCCCGCACCAGCCAGTCCGGCAGCGCCGCGAGCTCCTCGGCCCCCAGCGCCAGCAGCATCGCATCGGCGGGCGTGGGCTCGAACGGCTGCCGCAGCAGCGGCATCCCCGCCTGCTCCGGCGTCCGGTTCGCCTTGCGGTGATTGTCCTCCGCACAGGAGGCCACCGTGTTCAGCCAGGTGTCCTGGCCACCCTGCGACCGGGGCACCACATGGTCCACCGTGGTGGCCCGCCGGCCGCAGTACGCGCACCGGTGCCGGTCCCGGACCAGGACACCCCGCCGCGACCACGGCGCTTGTCTTCGGAACGGCACCCGTACGTATCTGCACAGCCTGATCACCCGGGGCGCCGGTATGTCCACCTCGGCTCCGCGCATGCGCAGTTCGGGGTGGGCCTGCTCGACGACCGCCTTGTCCTGCAGCACCAGAACGACGGCTCGGTTCAACGTCACCGTCGACAGCGGCTCGAAGCTCGCATTCAGCACCAGCGTGTCACGCATCCAGCCCACCTCCCATGTGCATCGGCCCACCCCCTGGCGGGCTGGGATCAACTCTGGCCGGGCGCGCCGGGATGGACAACGCAATAAAAATGCCCGCCCCTGGTCAATTCCATGACCAGGAGCGGGCAAACGTTCCATGAACGCCCGGCTTCACCGACAGCGGCTCAGCCCTCGGCGGGCACCTCGTACTCAGCGATCAGATGAGCCCGCGCCAGCGTGTGGAACCGCAGGTTGAAGCCCACCGCGGCAGGCGTCGCGTCCGAGTCCAGGCCGAGCTTCTCCTTGTCCACGGCGTACACCGTGAACACATACCGGTGCGGTCCGTCCCCGGGCGGCGGAGCGGCACCGCCGAAGTCCTTGGTGCCGTAGTCGTTGCGCGCGTGCACCGCGCCCTCGGGCAGTCCCTCGAACGGGGGGTTGCCCGCACCCGCCGGCAGCTCCGTCACCGAGGCCGGGATGTCGAACAGCACCCAGTGCCAGAACCCGCTGCCCGTCGGGGCGTCCGGGTCGAAGCAGGTCACCGCGAAGCTCTTGGTCTCGGGCGGGAACCCCTCCCACCGCAGGTGCGGCGAGGTGTTGCCGGCCGCGTGGACCTGAGCGTCCTTGAGCGTGCCACCGTGCTCGACGTCCTCGCTCTCCACCGTGAACGACGGCACGGGCGGATGGAAGTCGTGGGGGAGTGGCCGCCGCTTGAGCTCGGTCACCTCGGTACCTCCTGATCGGATTCGTCGGTCCGTATCCGAGCCTAGAACCAGTTGCGCTTGCTGCCGACTTCCGACAGCCACTGGTTCAGGTACGCCGCCCAGTCGGTGCCCTGGTAGTCGTTCAGCCCCACCTGGAACGAGCGGTAGGTGTCGCTGCCCTCGCTGAACAGACCCGGCTTCTTGTCCATCTCCAGCACCACGTCCATGGCCTGCGAGTCGGCCACGAAGCTCAGCTCCACCTGGTTCAGCCCGCGGTACTGCTGCGGCGGGAAGAACTCGATCTCCTGGTAGAACGGCAGCTTCTGCCGCGTACCCCGGATGTGGCCGCGCTCCATGTCCGCGTTCTTGAAACGGAAGCCCAGCTGGATGAAGGCGTCCAGGATCGCCTTCTGCGCCGGCAGCGGGTGCACATTGATCGGGTCCAGGTCACCGGAGTCCACGGCACGCGCGATCGCCAGCTCGGTCACGACCCCGATGTTCATCCCGCGCAGCGCCTGGCCGTCGATCATCGTGATCGGCGTCTCCCACGGGATCTCCAGCCCGAACGGCACCGCGTGCACGGCGCCCGCCTTCAGCTCGAAGGCGCCGCCCAGCCGCGACTTGGTGAACTCGATGTCCTGCTTGTACTCCTGGTCGCCGCTCTCCACCTCGACCTTGGCCTGGAGCCCGACCGACAGTCCCTCGATCTGCTGGTCGACGTTGCCGCCCTGGATCCGCACCTCGCCCTGGACGACACCGCCCGGCACCACGTTGACCTCGTTCAGCACCGTCTCGACCGAGGCTCCGCCGGCACCCAGGCTCGCGAGCAGCTTCTTGAACGCCATGTCTCTCCCTTTGTCGCCCTGTGGCTTCGATCCCTAACAACGCGATCCAGCCCCGGCCGGTTCCGCGCACCCACTCCCTGGCAAGCACCGCACCCGCTCAGCACCCCGCGGCGGGAGGCGACTCCAGTACCCTCGAACCGATGATCGCGACCCCCGACCGTACGCCCCTGCCCAGGACCTTCTTCGACCGGCCCGTCCTCGAGGTCGCCCCCGATCTCCTGGGCCGTGTCCTGGTCCGCACCACCCCGGACGGTCCGATCGCCCTCCGCCTGACCGAGGTGGAGGCGTACGACGGTCCGAACGACCCCGGCTCCCACGCCTATCGCGGACGCACAGCCCGCAACAGCGTGATGTTCGGTCCGCCCGGTCATGTGTACGTCTACTTCACCTACGGCATGTGGTTCTGCATGAACCTGGTCTGCGGACCGGAGGGACGGGCCAGCGCTGTGCTGCTGCGCGCCGGCGAGATCATCGAGGGAGCCGAGCTCGCCCGGACCCGTCGCCTCTCGGCCCGCAGTGACAAGGAATTGGCCAAAGGCCCGGCCCGCCTCGCCACCGCCCTGGGCGTCGACCGCTCCCTGAACGGCACCGACGCATGCGCCCCCGGCGACACCCCGCTGCGGATGCTGTCGGGCACCCCTGTCCCCTCCGACCAGGTACGGAACGGCCCGCGCACCGGTGTCGCCGGCGAGGGCGGCGACGGCGACATCCACCCGTGGCGGTACTGGATCGCCAACGACCCCACGGTGAGCCCCTATCGGGCGCATGTCCCCAGGCGCCGCCGAAGTTGACGCGCCTTGGCGAGCCGCGTAATGTAGCCCGAGCCGCTGAACCGGGTACGGCGATCGCCTGCAGCCGGAGCGGCCAACCCACTACCTACGACTTCCCCTCAGCGGGGACGAATTCGGCATGCCCGCATGCCCGAATTCAGAACCGCATGCCCGATTATGAATCGGGCAGGGAGATCGGCTAACGTAGTGAATGCCGAAAGGCCCCGCCGACCGGGAATCAGGCCCGAAAGGATCTGATAGAGTCGGAAACACCGAAGGGAAGCGCCCGGAGGAAAGCCCGAGAGGGTGAGTACGAAG
>NZ_BAAAIZ010000073.1:0-8958 GCF_039526425.1 Streptomyces thermospinosisporus | reverse complement strand
GTCAGTCAGTGGCTGGGCCACGATCACCGGAACCTGAGTATCAGCATCAATGTCAGTGGCGGGGTGCACGATGGACACATGGTCAGCGATCCGCGTCGAGCCCTGGACGGCTTCTCCCCCGCGACCCGTGGCTGGTTCACGGGGGCGTTCTCCGCGCCCACGGCCGCCCAGGCCGGGGCGTGGCAGGCCATCCGTGAGGGTTCGGACGTGCTGGTGGTCGCGCCCACCGGCTCCGGGAAGACCCTGGCCGCCTTCCTCGCGGCGCTGGACCAGCTGGCCTCCACGCCTCCGCCCGCCGATCCGAAGAAGCGGTGCCGCGTCCTGTACGTCTCCCCGCTGAAGGCGCTCGCCGTCGACGTGGAGCGCAATCTGCGCAGCCCGCTGACCGGCATCCGCCAGGAGGCCGTGCGTCTCGGCCTGCCCGAGCCCGAGGTGAAGGTGGGCATCCGCTCCGGGGACACCCCGCCGGCCGAGCGCCGCGCGCTGTCCACGCGCCCGCCGGACATCCTGATCACCACCCCGGAGTCGCTGTTCCTGATGCTGACGTCGGCCACCCGGGATGCGCTGACCGGCGTGGAGACGGTGATCCTGGACGAGGTGCACGCGGTCGCCGGCACCAAGCGCGGCGCGCATCTGGCGCTGTCCCTGGAGCGGCTGGACGAGTTGCTGCCCAGGCCCGCCCGCCGTATCGGCCTGTCGGCGACGGTCCGCCCGGTCGACGAGGTGGCGCGTTTCCTGTCGCCGCGCGGCAAGGTGGAGATCGTCCAGCCGGAGTCGGGCAAGGAGTTCGACCTCTCGGTCGTGGTCCCGGTGGAGGATCTGGGCGAGCTGGGCGGTTCCCCGGTCGCGGATGGCTCGGAGGGGGCCGAGCGTCCGTCGATCTGGCCGCATGTCGAGGAGCGGATCATCGATCTCGTCCAGGCGCATCGCTCGACGATCGTGTTCGCCAACTCCCGCCGGCTCGCCGAGCGCCTGTGCAACCGGCTGAACGAGATCGCCTACGAGCGTGCCACCGGCGAGTCCCTGGACCAGCACCACTCCCCCGCGGAGCTGATGGGCGGCTCCGGGGCCGCCCATGGCGCGCCGCCGGTGATCGCCCGGGCCCATCACGGCTCGGTGTCCAAGGAGCAGCGGGCCCTGGTCGAGGAGGACCTCAAGGCGGGACGGCTGCCCGCGGTGGTCGCCACCTCCAGCCTGGAGCTGGGCATCGACATGGGCGCCGTGGACCTGGTGGTGCAGGTGGAGTCGCCGCCCTCCGTCGCCTCCGGGCTGCAGCGGGTGGGCCGCGCGGGCCATCAGGTGGGCGCGGTGTCCACGGGTGTGGTGTTCCCCAAGTACCGCGGTGATCTGGTGCAGGCGGCGGTGGTCACCGAGCGGATGCGGTCGGGTGCCATCGAGTCCCTGAGAATCCCCGCCAACCCGCTCGACGTGCTGGCCCAGCAGCTGGTCGCCATGACGGCGATGGACACCTGGCAGTACGACGACCTGCTGGCCGTGGTGCGCCGGGCCGCGCCCTTCGCCTCACTGCCCGAGTCCGCCTTCACCGGCGTGCTCGACATGCTGGCCGGCCGCTATCCCTCCGACGCCTTCGCCGAGCTGCGTCCGCGCGTGGTGTGGGACCGGGTCACCGGCGAGATCACCGGCCGCCCCGGCGCCCAGCGGCTCGCCGTGACCTCGGGCGGCACGATCCCCGACCGGGGCCTGTTCGGGGTGTTCCTCGCGGGCGCCGACCCGAAGAAGGGCGGCGGCCGGGTCGGCGAGCTCGACGAGGAGATGGTCTACGAGTCCCGCGTGGGCGATGTGTTCACGCTGGGCACCAGCTCCTGGCGCATCGAGGACATCACCCGTGACCGGGTGCTGGTGTCCCCGGCGCCCGGGGTGCCCGGACGGCTGCCGTTCTGGAAGGGCGACCAGCTGGGCCGGCCGCTGGAGCTGGGCCGCGCGGTGGGCGCGTTCCTGCGCGAGGTCGGCTCGCTGTCCAAGGAGGACGCCCGGCTGCGGCTGCTCGCGGCCGGTCTGGACGCCTGGGCCGCGGACAACGTCCTGGCCTACCTCGACGAGCAGCGCGAGGCCTGCGGCCATGTGCCGGACGACCGCACCATCGTCGTGGAGCGCTTCCGCGACGAGCTGGGCGACTGGCGGGTGGTGGTGCACTCCCCGTTCGGCGCCCAGGTGCATGCCCCGTGGGCGCTGGCGCTCGGCGCCCGCCTGTCCGAGCGGTACGGCATGGACGCCCAGGTGATGCACGCCGACGACGGCATCGTGCTGCGCCTGCCGGACGCCGATCTGATGGGCCTGGACCTGCTCGACCAGGAGCCGATGAAGGCGGGCGCGGAGTACGACGCCGACCAGGCGCCGGTGGGGGCGGCGGACGTCGTCTTCGACAAGGGCGAGATCGACCAGATCGTCACCGACCAGGTGGGCGGTTCGGCGCTGTTCGCCTCCCGGTTCCGCGAGTGCGCCGCCCGTGCGCTGCTGCTGCCGCGCCGCAATCCCGGCCGGCGCACCCCGCTGTGGCAGCAGCGTCAGCGTGCCTCCCAGCTGCTCCAGGTCGCGGGCGAGTTCGGCTCCTTCCCGATCGTGCTGGAGGCGGTCCGCGAATGCCTCCAGGACGTGTTCGACGTCCCGGGCCTGGTCGAGCTGATGGGCGATCTGGAGTCCCGCAAGGTGCGCCTGGTCGAGGTCACCACCCCCGAGCCGTCGCCCTTCGCCCGCTCCCTGCTCTTCGGCTACGTCGCCCAGTTCCTCTACGAGGGCGACTCCCCGCTCGCCGAGCGCCGGGCCGCCGCGCTGTCCCTGGACTCCCGGCTGCTCGCCGAGCTGCTCGGCCAGGCGGAGCTGCGCGAGCTGCTGGACGCCGAGGTACTGGTCGAGCTGGAGCGCGAGCTGCAGTGGCTGACCGAGGACCGGCGGGTGAAGGACGTGGAGGGCGTCGCCGACCTGCTGCGGATGCTCGGCCCGCTCACCGACGCCGAGCTGGCCGAGCGCGGCGCGGAACCGGGGTGGGCCGAGGAGCTGGCCGCCGCGCGGCGCGCCATCCGGGTCCGCATCGCCGGCGCCGACCACTGGGCGGCCGTGGAGGACGCCGGGCGGCTGCGGGACGCGCTGGGCACCGCGCTGCCGGTCGGCGTGCCGGAGGCGTTCACCGAACCGGTGAAGGACCCCCTGGGCGACCTCCTCGCCCGCTATGCCCGCACCCACGGCCCGTTCACCTCGGCGACCGCGGCGGCCCGCTTCGGTCTGGGCGTGGCCGTCACCGAGGGCGCGCTGCAGCGGCTCGCGGCGGCGGGCAGGATCGTCCAGGGCGAGTTCCACCCGGCCGGGATCGGCCAGGAGTGGTGCGACGCCACCGTGCTGCGCCGGCTGCGCCGCCGTTCCCTGGCCTCGCTGCGGCACGAGCTGGAACCGGTGCCGCCGGCCGCGCTCGCCCAGTTCCTCCCCCAGTGGCAGCACATCGGCAAGGGGCACGCACTGCGCGGCATCGACGGTCTGGTGCGCGCGGTGGAGCAGCTGCAGGGCGCCTCGGTGCCCGCCTCCGCCCTGGAGAAGCTGGTCCTGCCGTCCCGGGTGGCGGACTACGCCCCCGCGATGCTGGACGAGCTCACCGCCTCGGGTGAGGTGGTGTGGGCGGGCGCCGGTTCGCTGCCCGGGAAGGACGGCTGGGTCTCCCTGTACCTCGCGGACGCGGCCCCGCTGCTCCTGCCGCCGCCCCATCCCCTGGAGCTGACGCCGCTGCACCAGTCCGTGCTGGACGCCCTGAGCGGCGGCTACGGCCTGTTCTTCCGGCAGATCGCCGACCGGGTCCGCGCCACCCACCCGGAGGTCACCGATCCGCAGCTGGCCGACGCCCTGTGGGACCTGGCCTGGTCGGGCCGGCTGACCAATGACACGCTCAGCCCGATGCGCGCGTACCTGGGCTCCGGCCGCACGGCGGGCTCCACGGCCCACCGCGCCAAGCGCTCGGTCCCGCGCGGGCGCTACGGCTCGCTCACCGCGGCCGCCCGCAGCGCCTCCCGCAACGGACCGCCGACCGTCGCCGGCCGCTGGTCCCTGCTTCCCGAGCGGGAGCCGGACACCACGGTCCGCGCCCACGCCCTGGCTCGCACGCTGCTCGACCGGCACGGCGTGGTGACCCGCGGCGCCGTCGCGGCGGAAGGCGTCGAGGGCGGCTTCTCGGCGATGTACCGGGTGCTGTCCGCCTTCGAGGAGACGGGGCAGGCCCGGCGCGGCTATGTGGTGGAGGGTCTGGGCGCCGCCCAGTTCGCGATGGACGGGGCGGTCGACCGCCTGCGCGCGGTGTCCAACGCGCGCGAACGCGGCGACGGCCTCCCGGCCCCCGGCGCCACGGCGCCGCACGGACAGCCGCGGACCGAAGCCGACCCGTTCGCCGCGCACGGCTTCGCCGCACCGGCCGACGGCTCCCCCGGCTCCGCCCCCGGCCACGACGGCCCACCGGGCGACTTCGGGTCCGCCGACGACGGCTTCCCCGGTGACGGTTCCTCGGACTCCTCCCGCACCACGCCGAGCGAGTGGATCTCGCCCCGTGATCTCAGGCCGGGGAGCCCGCCGCCGTGGCAGGGCGGACGCGCCTCCTACGACCCGTTCGCGGGCCGCCGCACCGGCCCGGACCGGTCCTCCCGGGCCGTCGTGCTGGCCGCCGCCGACCCGGCGAACGCCTACGGTGCCGCACTGGGCTGGCCCGAGCCGCCCGACGGCGCGAGCCACAAGCCGGGGCGCAAGGCGGGATCCCTGGTGGTGCTGGTCGACGGCGAGCTGACGCTCTACATGGAGCGCGGCGGCAAGACCCTGCTGGCCTGGCCCGCCGACCCGGACGCCGAGCCCGCCGGCGACAGCCGGCTGCCGGCCGCCGCGGAAGCCCTCGCCACGGCCGCCCGTGCGGGCTCCCTCGGCACGGTCACGGTGGAGCGCGTCAACGGCACCCCCGCCCTGACCTCCCCCTTCGGCGCGCTGCTGGAGTCCGCGGGATTCATCGCCACGCCCCGAGGACTGCGTCTGCGTGCCTGACCGCTCCCGTCCCGTCCCGCCCCGCCCCGCGCCCGGCCGCTTCGCGGCGGACGTGCCACCCTTGAGCCATGCCCGAAGGAGACACCGTCTGGCAGGCCGCGCGACGGCTGCACAGCGCCCTCGCGGGCAAGGTGCTGACCCGCAGCGATCTGCGGGTGCCCCGGTTCGCCACGACCGACCTCACCGGCCGCACCGTCCTCGGCGTCACCCCGCGCGGAAAGCACCTGCTCACCAGGATCGAGGGCGGCCTGACCCTGCACTCGCATCTGCGGATGGACGGGGCGTGGAAGGTGTTCGCCAACGGCCAGCGCTGGACCGGCGGCCCCGCCCACCAGATCCGGGTGATCCTCGGCAACACCGAGCGCACGGCGGTGGGCTACCGCCTGCCCGTGCTGGAGCTGCTGCGCACCGCCGACGAGGACCGCGCGGTCGGCCATCTCGGACCCGATCTGCTGGGCCCCGACTGGGACCCCGAGGTGGCGCTGGCCAACCTCCTCAAGGACCCAGACCGCCCGCTCGGCGAGGCCCTGCTGGACCAGCGCAACCTCGCCGGTATCGGCAATGTGTTCAAGAGCGAGCTCTGCTTCCTGCTCGGTGTCACCCCCTGGCTCCCGGTGGGCGCCCTGCCCGCCGAGCGTGCCGCATACCTGCCCGAACTCGCCAAGGCGCTGCTCGACTTCAACCGTGAGCGCCCGATCCGCAGAACGACGACCACGACCGCCCCGGCAAGCATGCCGCAGGTGGTGACCGGCCCGCCCGCGCGTACCGGCGCCCCGCTGCACACGGGCAGGCGCCCGTCCCGCGCATCGGGCACGGCGGCCAACCGGGTTCCCGATCTCTTCGTCTACGGCCGCGCGCCCCGCCCCTGTCTGCGCTGCGGCACCCCCGTCCGTGTCGCCGACCAGGGCGACGGCTCCCGCGAGCGGCCCACCTACTGGTGCCCCACGTGCCAGCGCGGCCCGGCTCCCGAGCCCAGAAGGCCCCGCCGCGACCGCACCCGCCCGACCGGCTGAACGACTGAAACGGCTGAAACGGGCCCACTGACCCCGCCGACCCACGCCGACGGACAGGGGCGACTACCGGCTGAGCTCACCGCAGCCCCACCCCACAGGGTCACGGGTGCAGCCCGAACCACCGTCTTCCCTCCCCCTGCGCACCACCCCGAGACCTCGTCACCGCCCGCCAGGCCCGGCGCCACCGCCCTGCCGCGAGGGCGCCCTCCGCCTGCCCCTTGGGCACGCAGTGCACCGGCAGCAGGCTCAGCCCCCAGCCCCCGGCGACGACCGCCGCCTCCAGCACGCCGGCGCCGGGCGCCAGCACGAGTCGTGCCAGCGCCCACCACCACAGGGCTCCGAGGACCGCAGCGACCCCCCAGCGCGCCATGCGCGCCGCCACGTCACCCGTTCTCGGCCTGGAACATCCAGTGCTGCTTCTCGAGGTCGGCGGTGATGCCGATGAGGATGTCCTGGCTCACCGGATCCGGTTCCTCGGTCGCGGCCACCCGCTCGCGCATCCGGGCGATCACCGCGCCCAGCGCGTCCACGAGCGTGCCCACGGCCGTGGTGTCGTCGACCCAGCCCTCGGGTGTGACCCCGATGCCGCTGCCGACGGCCACCGTCGCGGCACGGCCGTCCGGGGAGACGCCCAGTGCCGCGCAGCGCTCGGCCACGGTGTCGGAGTGCTGGCGGGCGACGGCCACCACCTCGTCGAGCTGCAGATGGACCGAGCGGAAACGCGGCCCGACCACGTTCCAGTGGATCTGCTTGGCCACCAGGGAGAGATCGATCAGGTCGACCAGGGCGCCCTGCAGCGCCTCGGAGACGGTCTTGAGATTCGCATCGGACAACGGGCTCTTCACGACGTACATCCGCACCTCCGTGACTCACCCCCCGCGGCTCGCCCCCCGTGATCCCTCAACGATGACCGCCGCGGGGCACACCGGCAAACGCAGCCCCCACAGGACGACTACCCCCGAAACGCGAAAAACCCCGGCGGCACCCTCCCGGTTTCCCGGAAGGGCCCCTCCGGGGCCTGTCACACCTTCACGCCGCCGCTCAGGCGGCGACCACGTCCACCGCTTCGGCAGGCGCCTTGATGGTCACCCGTTCCGGCGGCACACCGGTCACCGAGACGGAACCCAGCATCGGGCGCACCGGCGTGGGCACAGGTTCGCTGGGGGTCGCAGCAGCAGACTGGGCCAGCTCGGCGAGAGCGAGCTCGTCGCTCACTTCCCGCATGAGCTCGGACATCCGTACGTCCAACGCGTCGCAGATGGCGGCGAGCAGTTCGGAGGAAGCCTCCTTCTGCCCCCGCTCCACCTCGGAGAGATAGCCGAGTGAGACTCGGGCGGACGAGGAGACTTCGCGCAGAGTACGGCCCTGGCGCTGGCGCTGCCGACGCAGCACGTCACCCAGCAGGCGACGGAGCAGAATCATCGGTGGCTCCCTCCTCGGACCGCATGGCCGCATCCTTCTCGCCCCACCGTACCGCCTCGCGCCGCGGCCGTGCGGGGAGCGATGTCGTGTTCACTCAGGGCTGCAAACATCAAAACCCCCCGTTCTGTTCCGTATCCTATGCCCGCTCATTCCCGGTCTGATCGCCCGCAAGCTCCTCGAGGAGCAGTGCGAGTACGCTCCGTACACTCTCCATACGAATTTCCGCGCGGTCGCCGTTCAACCGCAGGTGCCGCACTTTTCCGCCGCGGGCGGAACCGGAACCTTGTGTGAAGGGTCCGTCCACCGCCACGAAGACCGTGCCCACGGCCTGCCCGTCCTGGGGGTCGGGGCCGGCGACACCGGTGGTCGCGATGCCCCAGTCGGCGCCCAGAAACCTGCGCGCCCCTGCGGCCATCTGCCCCGCGACCTGGGCATCCACCGCTCCCTTGCGCGCCAGCAGCTCGGCGTCGACGCCGAGCAGGCGGTGCTTGAGGTCGGTGGCGTAGGCGGTCACCGAGCCCCGGAACACCTTGGAGGCGCCGGGGACCGAGGTGATCTCCGCGGACACCAGTCCGCCGGTCAGTGATTCGGCGACGGCCACCGTCGTGCCGTGCACGGTGAGTAGCCGCACGACTTCGGCGGCCGCGGAACTCACTCTGCCGTCTCCTCCAACGCCGCCCTGCGCTCGGCGATTCCCTTCCGGCGCAGCACAATGGCCTGTCTCACATAGTCCAGCCCGGTCACCACGGTCAGCACGACCGCCGCGGCCATCACCCAGAAGCGCAGGGTGGCCAGCCAGCCCGTCAGCGCCAGCACATACATGCCGACGGCGACGCCCTGGGTGAGCGTCTTGAGCTTGCCGCCGCGGCTGGCGGGGATGACGCCGTAGCGGATGACCAGAAAACGCAGCAGGGTGATGCCGAGTTCCCGGCCGAGGATCACGCCGGTGACCCACCAGGGAAGGTCGCCCAGCGCGGAGAGACAGATCAGGGCCGCTCCCATGATCGCCTTGTCGGCGATCGGGTCGGCGATCTTCCCGAAGTCCGTGACGAGGTTGTAGGTGCGGGCCAGATGACCGTCGAACAGGTCGGTGATCATGGCGATGGCGAAGGCCGCCCAGGCGAGTGAGCGCCAGGCCGGGTCGTAGCCGCCGTCGGCCAGCATCAGCATGACGAAGGCCGGCACCAGGAGCAGCCGGAGCATGGTGAGCAGGTTGGCGATGTTCCAGACGCTGGCCTGGTTCACGGCCGCCGCCGCGATCTTGCCACCCCGCGCGGGCTTGCCGTTGCCCTCGGCGCCTGCGGTGTCGCCGGGCACCTTGCCGGACACGGCCGCCGCCGCGACGTCGGCTCCGGAGAGCTCGCCGCCGCCGGAGGTACCGCCGGGAGCGGCGCCGGAGGGCTCCTGCGCCTCGCGTGCGGCCGCGCGGCGTCCCGCGAAGGCGCGTCCGCCGGCCTGGCCGGGGGTGCGGCGGGCACCCGCGCCGGGCTGTCCGGCT
>NZ_BAAAIZ010000072.1:0-1171 GCF_039526425.1 Streptomyces thermospinosisporus | reverse complement strand
GCCTTCCCCCGCCGCTACCTCTCCAACGAGAGCATGGACAGCCTCTATCCGGACAAGACCACCCTGCTGCCCGCCACCAACGAATGATCATCTACACCACGCCAAGGGGCACGACCGAAGCCCCGGCCACGTCGGCCGGGGCTTCTGTCGTTGCTTCGACTACGCGACTGGGCAGGGCAGTTCAGGCATCGAGCGATTCGGGGAGCACGTCACCACTGCCAGGGACAGATACGAGGGGCGTTCCAGATAGAAGCCGTAGGACACATCCGTACCCGAGTGCAGTCGCTCAGCAGCAGCGCTCACCAATCGGGCCAGGCGGGTTGTGTCCCGGTCACGCTCAGAGGCGAACCGGGGCGCGAACTCAGTCAGCCGTTCCCCGATCCATCCCGCTGCTTCCTTGCCTTCATCCCAGGTGTCACGAACTAACGAACGGGGCTTGATGAGCCAGTACGCCGTTTCCAGCGGTGGCAGATCAGACGTGGGGAACTCCGCGGCCACCTCTCGGTAGCGCTGGATCAGTTCGGGCTTGCTGCCGGGTGGGGGCGGCTCGGGGTGCGGGGGCCGCCGTAGGGCTTCTTGGTCGAAGCGTTCTCTCGGGCCGACCCACAGATAGCCGTGATGGTGGTGCACCAGTCGATTCCCGTTCGGTGGTGGGGGTTGCGGGACCAACCGGCCCGGCTTGTGTGGAGGGGAGGCCGGGCCGGTTGGCGAGGGCGGAGGGTCAGACGTTCAGACCGAACCGCGCCGGGTCGATCCCGGCCGCGTCCAGCTCCTCCGTGGTGAACCGCAGCGGCTGCGCGTCCGGCCGCTTGCTGTCACCCAGGGCCCAGGCGTCGTCACCGATTCGGGCCAGGTCACGCACCCTTCGGTGCAGGGGCCGCCACACGCCTTCACGAACGAGGCCCCGTTGATGTCGAGCGCGTACAGGTCGGTTCCGTTCAGCATCACTGCACCTTCCTGCTAACTCATCGCGGCCATAGCTGACCGCCGCCGCCCGTATGGGCGGGAGTCAAAGGGGGAGAGCCGCGCTTCAGCGGCCGGAACGCTTGCCGGACTCGGCGCACCGCGCGCACTTGCACGGCGGCCACGTTGAAGTCATCAGAGGTGCTAGCCTCGATCTTTCGTGAGGGTCCGCCGATGGAGTCGGTGGGCCCTTTTGCTTTCCGGAGCT
>NZ_BAAAIZ010000071.1:0-38891 GCF_039526425.1 Streptomyces thermospinosisporus | reverse complement strand
GGGCGTCAGTCAGTGGCTGGGCCACGATCACCGGAACCTGAGTATCAGCATCAATGTCAGAGGTCCGTGGCAGGATCGGGGGCGTGGCAGAGACAGCATCGAAGAAGACCGAGAACACCCCCGACGGCGGCCGCCCGCGCCTGATGCTCATGGACGGGCACTCACTGGCCTACCGCGCGTTCTTCGCGCTGCCCGCCGAGAACTTCACCACCGCGACGGGCCAGCCGACGAACGCGATCTACGGCTTCGCGTCGATGCTGGCCAACACGCTGCGCGACGAGGCGCCCACGCACTTCGCGGTGGCCTTCGACGTGTCCCGCAAGACCTGGCGGGCCGAGGAGTTCACCGAGTACAAGGCGAACCGCTCCAAGACCCCCGACGACTTCCGCGGGCAGGTCGAGCTGATCGGCGAGCTGCTGGACGCGATGCATGCCGAGCGCTTCGCCGTCGAGGGGTACGAGGCGGACGACATCATCGCCACCCTCGCCACCCAGGCCGAGGCCGAGGGCTTCGAGGTGCTGATCGTCACCGGCGACCGCGACGCCTTCCAGCTGGTCTCCGACCATGTCACCGTGCTCTACCCGACGAAGGGCGTCTCCGAGCTGACCCGGTTCACCCCGGAGAAGGTCTTCGAGAAGTACGGCCTGACCCCCGCCCAGTACCCGGACTTCGCCGCGCTGCGCGGCGACCCTTCCGACAACCTGCCCGGCATCCCCGGCGTCGGCGAGAAGACCGCCGCGAAGTGGATCAACCAGTTCGGTTCCTTCGCGGAGCTGGTCGAGCGCGTCGACGAGGTCAAGGGCAAGGCCGGGCAGAACCTCCGCGACCACCTGGAGGCGGTCAAGCTCAACCGCCGGCTCACCGAGCTGGACCGCCGGGTGCCGCTGTCCAAGACCGTCGCCGACCTGGAGCGCACCGCCTACGACCGCAAGGCCGTGGCGATGTTCCTGGACACCCTGGAGATCAGGAACCCCTCGCTGCGCGAGCGGCTGTTCGCCGTCGACCCCGGCGCCGCGGAGGCCGAGGTCACCCCGGTCGTCGTGGAGGGAGTGGAGCTGGAGGGCACCGTGCTGGGCACCGGCGAGCTGGCCGGCTGGCTCCGCGAGCACGGCACCGGCCCGCTCGGGGTCGCCACCGTCGACACCTGGGCGCTGGGCACCGGCTCGGTGGCCGAGATCGCGCTGGCCACCGCCGAGGGGCCGGCCGCCTGGTTCGACCCGGCCGAGCTGGACGAGGCCGACGAGCGGGCCTTCGCCGCCTGGCTCGCCGACCCGGACGCGCCCAAGGTGTTCCACGACGTCAAGGGCGCCATGCGGGTCTTCGCCGAGCACGGCTGGCGCATCGAGGGCGTGCGCATGGACACCGCGCTCGCCGCCTACCTGGTCAAGCCGGGCCGCCGCTCCTTCGACCTGGACGCGCTGTCCCTGGAGTATCTGCACCGCGAGCTGGCGCCCCCGGCCGCGGCCGACGGCCAGCTGGCGTTCGGCGCCGACGACGGGGCCGAGGCGGAGGCGCTGATGCTGCAGGCCCGCACCATCCTCGACCTGGGCGAGGCCTTCGAGGGCCGCCTGGAGCAGGTGGGCGCGGCCGATCTGCTGCGGGACGTGGAGCTGCCGACGTCGGAGCTGCTGGCCCGGATGGAGCGGCACGGCATCGCGGCGGACCGGGAGCATCTGCAGGCCATGGAGCAGATGTTCGCCGGTGCCGTGCAGCAGGCCGTGAAGGAGGCGCACGCCGCGGCGGGCCACGAGTTCAACCTCGGCTCGCCCAAGCAGCTGCAGGAGGTCCTCTTCGGCGAGCTGGGCCTGCCGAAGACCAAGAAGACCAAGACCGGTTACACCACGGACGCGGACGCGCTGGCCTGGCTGGCGAACCAGACGGACAACGAACTGCCGGTGATCATGCTCCGGCACCGGGAGCAGGCCAAGCTCCGGGTCACCGTCGAGGGCCTGATCAAGACGATCGCCGCGGACGGCCGGATCCACACCACCTTCAACCAGACGGTCGCCGCCACCGGCCGCCTCTCCTCGACCGACCCCAACCTGCAGAACATCCCCGTCCGCACCGACGAGGGCCGCGCCATCCGCCGCGGCTTCGTGGTCGGCGAGGGCTACGAGTCCCTGCTGACCGCCGACTACAGCCAGATCGAGCTGCGCGTGATGGCCCACCTCTCCGAGGACGCGGGCCTGATCGAGGCGTTCACCTCCGGCGAGGACCTGCACACCACGGCCGCCGCGCAGGTGTTCTCCGTCGAACCGTCCGCCGTGGACGCGGAGATGCGCCGCAAGATCAAGGCGATGTCGTACGGCCTGGCCTACGGCCTTTCGGCGTTCGGCCTCTCCCAGCAGCTGAACATCGAGGCGGCGGAGGCCCGCGCCCTGATGGACGCCTACTTCGAGCGCTTCGGCGGCGTGCGGGACTATCTGCAGCGGGTCGTCGCGGAGGCCCGGGCCACCGGCTACACGGCGACGCTGTTCGGCCGCCGCCGCTATCTGCCCGACCTCAACAGCGACAACCGCCAGCGCCGCGAGGCGGCGGAGCGGATGGCGCTCAACGCACCGATCCAGGGCACGGCGGCGGACATCGTCAAGATCGCCATGCTCAGGGTGGACCGCGCCCTGCGCGAGGCGGGCCTGAAGTCCCGCATGCTCCTTCAGGTCCACGACGAGATCGTCCTGGAGATCGCCCCCGGCGAACGCCCCACCGTCGAGACCCTGGTCCGCGAGCAGATGGCCAACGCGGTCCAGCTCCGCGTCCCCCTCGGCGTCTCGATCGGCTGGGGCCCGGACTGGGAGTCCGCGGCCCACTGATCCCCTGCCGGGGGAGCGGGCAGACCCACGGCGTACCCGCGCCGGGGCGGACGAAAAGTTCCGCCCCGGCCGGGACACTGCCTGGCAAACCAGGTGAAAGCGGTCACGGCGAACGCAGTGAAAGCGGTCGCGCCGAGGGGAACCGCGGGCCTCACCCGGCTGGCCCCCGTAAAAACGCCCCCGTCTTCGCCCGCGGCCAGGATGCGGGGCATGGGTATACGCATGCTTCACCGCAGAGCGGCACCCCCGCGGAGTGGAGCCGACGGGCCGCGGCCCGAGGCGTCCTGTTCCGTTCCGGTCTTCGCGGCCGCCGCAAGCACCGCCCGGATCCCCACCCCCTTCACCACCGCGCTGCGCAGTGCCGTCACCGGCAGGCAGTGGCTGCCCGGCCGGGCCGACGGCATCCGGTCCGGCATTCCCGCCATCCCCTGGCGGCTGTGGGCCGAGCTGGCCCGCAGCTATCTCAGTCTCGCGCTCACGCTGCTGCCCCGGCCGCGCCCCGTGCGTACCGTCACCGTGTTCGTGGCGGCCGGGGAGACCCTCAGCGTGCGGCCGTACGGCTCGGCCGCCGCGTACCCTCGTCTGCCGGGCGGCTCTTCGTGGCCGGGGCGGCCGGACGCCAAATCCTGACGGCCACCGCGTACAGCAGCAGCGCCGGCACCAGACCGGCGCCCGCCCCGAAGCACACCGTCGGGATCAGCTCCCAGGGCTCGGCCGTCGCCCCCCAGTAGGCCCACCATCGCGAGGCCCGCGGCACCGCCCCCGCCAGCGCGCAGACCGAGAGCAGCACCAGCGCCGCCCAGCGGTCCGCGACGGACAGCAGCGGGACACCCGAGGGGCATCGTGCCTCGGTCCGCCGCAGGGCGCGCGCCACGAACAGCGCGATCACCAGCGCCGCCACCGCCGAGCCCCCGTACTGCAGGTACCAGTACAGCGGTGAGCCCGCGATCTCCCGGCCCAGGACCGGGAAGACCCGCATCCCCCACCGGTCGAGATGGGTGAACGCGTCCCACACCACATGCGTCAGCGCCCCCAGCACGGCCGATGCGTACCACCGCGCCACCAGCGACGGCCGCACCCGCGCCCGCGGCACCCCGCAGCGCAGCAGCGCCGCCGCACGGGCCTGCCGGCCCGCCGGCAGCAGGGCCACCAGCGGTTCGCGGATCAGCAGCCACAGCCCGACCAGCGCCCAGGCGATGACCACATCGACGGTGAACACGCCCCAGAACGCGTGTGTGACGTCCCCGAACTCCATCGCCCCGGAGAGGAAACTCGCCGCGTAGTAGGTCATGTCGGGAGCGAAGCTCCCGGCCACCAGCACGGCCGGCACCAGGGAGCCCCGTCCGCTGCCGTCGCCGCGGACGGCGGGCAGCACCGCTGCCGCATGGCTGAGTGTGAAGGGCAATTCGGCCTCCCCGCTGTGGAAAGCACCCAGTATGCGCGACGCCACGGCGCAGGTTCGCTCAACTCCGGACATGACCAACCGGTGAATAACGGTCAGGAACCGGTGTTCGCGCAAAGGAAGTTGTCGTAGGGTCGCGAGGGTCTCCGCCAGGAAGGGGCAACCGGCGGGGCCGGTCGATCGTCAGAACAGGGCGAACACAACAGACGTTGACGGACGCTCCGGCGTCCACGGGAGGGGTTCACTCTATGGCGGCGCATTTCGGCAGGAGGCTGCGCAGGGGAGCGGCAACCACCGCGGTGGCCGCGGCGGCAGTGGCGGCCCTGTCCGCGTCCCAGGCTCCGGGCGTGACCGTCGACGAGCACGGCAGACAGACCAGCGCGGACGCCACCCCCTCACCCGACGCGGCGGCCGACAGCGCCACCGGCAACTCGCCGTACTACACCGACCTGCCGCCGCTCAACAGCCCGAGCCCCTCGCCGTCCGCGAGCGCCGGCCCGGGCACGCCGCCCGGCGCCGCCGAGGCCGGCATACCGGCGACCGTCCTCGACGCCTACAAGAAGGCCGAGGCGGTCCTCAGGGAGAAGAAGCCCGCCTGCAACCTGCCCTGGCAACTCCTCGCCGCCATCGGCCGCGTGGAGTCCGGCCAGGCCCGCGGCGGACGCGTCGACGCCGACGGCACCACGCTGAGCCCGATCATCGGCCCCCAGCTCGACGGCAACGGCTTCGCGCTCATCCGGGACACCGACAACGGCGCCTACGACGGCAACAGCCGCTACGACAACGCCGTCGGCCCCATGCAGTTCATCCCCTCCACCTGGGCCTGGGCGGGCCGCGACGGCAACGGCGACGGCCGCAAGGACCCCAACAACGTCTACGACGCCGCGCTCGCCGCCGGCCACTACCTGTGCCGCAACGGCTGGGACCTGTCCGACCAGGGCGACCTCGAGCGGGCCATCCTCAGCTACAACAACTCCAGGGACTACCTCAACACCGTTCTGAGGTGGCTGGAGTACTACCGCAAGGGCACCCACGAGATCCCCGACGGCACCGGCCCGCTCCCCTCGGACCGCAGCGACGGCGGCAAGGCACGCCCCGGTACGACCCCGAGCCCGTCCACGCCCGGCACCAAGCCCGGCGGCAAGAAGCCCAAGCCGGACAAGCCCTCCGGCAGCACCCCCGCCACCAAGCCGCCCACCTCGCCCGGCGGCACCCCGAGCAAGCCGCCCGCCTCGCCGTCGACCCCTCCGGAGACCCCCCGGACCCCCACCGACACGGTGGACCACCTGGAGAACGCGGGCACCGGAAAGCTCACCACGATGGCCGGCCGCACCTTCAGCGAGCGGATCAGCGCCCGCGCGGAGACCGAGGCCGGCAAGTCCGTGGCCAAGGTGCGCATCCGCTTCACCGTGCTCGGCGACACCGACACCACCTTCGCCGGCGGGGAGAGCGTGGCCACCGTGGCCACCAACAGCTCCGGCGTCGCGGTCGCGCCCGCCCTGAAGGCGGGCGAGAAGACGGGCACCGTCACCGTCCGCGCCACCGTCGTCGGACGCCCGGTGCCCGGCCTCGACTTCAAGGCCACCGTCACCGAACGCGCCGCCGACAAGCTGGAGCGCACCGACGACACCGAGCTGACCTGCGTCCCGGGCGGCGAGTTCGACCCCGTGGTCGTGAAGGCCACCTACCAGGGCGCCGCCGCCGGCAGGGTCGCGGCCACCGCCGCCGTCCTCACCTCCGGCGACGACCCGGCGCCCGCCGAGAAGGGCCCGTACTTCAAGGACGCCGACGGCAAGGCCGTACGCACCCTCGACGGCCTCAAGACCGACGCGGACGGTCTGCTGAAGCTGCCTCAGCTGTACGCGGACGACACCACCGGCACCTTCCTGCTCCGCATCACCACCGCAGGCGGCGCCACCCTCACCGTCGAACTGACCGTGGCGGCGGCCGAGTCGTCCTCCCCGAGCGCCTCGCCCAGCGCCTGAGCCAACGCCGCACACCGCACGCCTGATCCGAGGGCGCGCCCCGCACCACAGGGGGCGCGCCCTCGGCCCGTGCGCGACCTGTTCTCATCTCACGCCCTCGTTGCTACGGTGCCCGGACCATCCCGCCTGACGGGCCGTCAGTTCGCTTGCCCGCGGAGGCTGCCCGCGGAGGAGGAGGCACCCATGCGCGCCCTCGTCGCCGCCGCCCTGGGGCTCGCCGCCGCGTTCGCCCTCGTGCTGACGCTGACCGCGCTGGGCTCCCCGACCGGGGAGACCTCCCCGAAGCCGCTGCTGACGACGGTGCCCGCACACCCCTGACCCGCACACCCCCGACCCGCAGTGCCGATCCGCACTCTCCGCACTCCCGACACGCCCGCCCGCAAGGGAGGCCGCCATGCGCCGCAAGGCCGCACTGGTCCTGCTCGCCGCCGCCGTGTTCTGCGCGGCCCTGTCCCCCCTGCTGCGCTGGTACGCCTTCCCGCGCCTGGCCAAGGTCCCGCCGGACCAGTACCAGACCATGGTCCTGGAGGCGAAGGACGCCACCCTCCTCGACTACTCCACCCTGCGCGCGAAGAAGGTCCCCTCCATCACCATCGTGCAGACCCTCAAGGGCAACGTGGCCGCCTCCGAGGGCATCGAACGGAGCGCCGGCCGTGACGTGGTCGTCTGGGACGGCCTCACCTATGTCGTCGGACCCGAGGGCGGGATGGTGTCCCGGATCCCCGAGCGCTACATCTTCGACGCCCACACCCAGGAACCCGTCAACGCCGCCGGCGAGATGGTCGACGGCGACCCCGTGCGCCGCCGGGGCATCGAGTTCAAATGGCCCTTCCTGACCGAGCGCCGGGACTACCGGTACTTCGACGCCCAGGCCCGCGTGACAGCCCCCATCCACTACAAGGGCACCCGAGACTTCCGCGGCCTGGAGGTCTACTACTTCGAGCAGACCATCCCCTGGACCCGGGTGCCGTACCCCAAGACCCTGCCCGTCAAGGGCATGACCCCGAAGGCGCTCGAGGAGACCGGCACCACCCGCTGGTACACCACCGTCCGCCGCTTCTGGGTCGAACCGCTCACCGGCGCCCCCGTCTACGGCGAGGAGATCCACAAGGAGGAACTGCGCGGCGGGGCCCTGCTCGGCGACCGCGACAAGGTCACGGCCTTCGCCGGCCATGTGAAGATGCGCGAGGACTACATCCGCCACACCGTCGACCTGGTCTCCTCCCACCGCACCCTGGTCCTGCTGCTGACCTCCTGCCTGCCCTGGGGCCTGCTCGCCCTGGCCGCCGCGCTGCTGGCCCTCTCCCTGTATCTGGAGGCCCGCGCCCGCCGCGGGCCGGACGGCGGCAGCCCGGACCGGGCGTCGGCACCGCAGCAGATCAGCGCCTGAGCCGCGCGTTGGTGTGCCGGGTCGGCTCGGCGGTGGCCGGGTCCTCGGGCCACGGATGCTTCGGATAGCGGCCGCGCAGCTCCGCCCGCACGCCCTTGTACCCGTCCCGCCAGAACGAGGCCAGATCGGCGGTCACCGCGGCCGGCCGCCCCGCCGGGGACAGCAGATGCACCAGCAGCGGCACACCCGCCACCCGCGGCGACTCATGCAGCCCGAACATCTCCTGGAGCTTCACCGCGAGCACCGGCTGCTGCGGATCCGAGTAGTCGATCCGCACCGACGAGCCGCTGGGCACGGTGATCCGCTCGGGCGCCAGCTCGTCCAGCCGGGCCGCCTCGCCCGACGCCCACGGCAGCAGCCGCGCCAGCGCCTGCCCGGCGTCGATCCGCTCCAGATCGGCCCGCCGCCGCGCCCGGCTCAGCTCCGGCTCCAGCCACTCGGCCACGCGGGCGTGCAGCGCCTCGTCGGAGACGTCGGGCCAGGGCGCACCCACCCGGCGGTGCAGGAACGCCAGCCGCTGCCGCAGCACCTCCGCCTCGCGCGACCACCGCAGCAGGCCGAACCCCTCCCGGCGCAGCCCGTCAAGGAGCGCCTCGCGTACCAGCTCCGGATCGGCGTCGTCGTACGGCCGCACGGCCAGCTCGATCGCCCCGAGCCGCTCGACCCGCCGCGCCACCACGTCCCCGTCGGCCCAGCGCACCTCCTCCCCCTCCTCGAGCAGGGCCCCGGCGGCCCACCGGGCCACGTCCTCGTCGATCACCGCGCCGAGCCGCACCCGCGCATGCCGGCTCCCGACGGGCCGGTCCGCCGCGGCCACCACGATCCAGGGCGCCCCGCGCAACGCCGAGCCGTCGCCCACCTCGGCCCGCGTGCCGGACGCCATCAGATACGACCCGCCGTCCCACCTGGCCACCCGCTCGGGAAAGGCCAGCGCGGCCACGACCCCGGCCACCCGGTCGTCCCCGTCACCGGCCCGAACGCCGCCCTCCGGTCCGGCCGTGCCGCCCTCCGGTCCGGCCGTGCCGCCCTCCGGTCCGGACGTGCCGCCCTCCGGTCCGGCCGTGCCGCCCTCCGGTCCGGCCGTGCCGCCCTCCGGCCCGGACGTGCCGCCCTCCGGCCCGGACGTGCCGCCCTGCAGCCGGGATGCCCCGGCCTCCCGCCCGGACGCGCCGGCGTCCCGGCGGGACACCTCCTCGGACGCCAGGGCCCGCAGCCGCCGGACCTCCGAACGCCACCGTGAGCCGTAGGCGTCACCACCGCGCCGAGCCGCCCGCAGCGCCCCCGCGAGATCGTCCCCGTACTCCCGCGGCGCCTCCTCCGACAGCAGGGCCACCACCTCGGCCCCGGCACCCCCGGTGTCCATCAGCGCCCGTCCCAGCCGGGGATGGACCCCCAGCCGCACCAGCGACCGCCCGCGCTCCGTGGCCCGCCCGGCCGCATCCACGGCCCCGACCGCCAGCAGCGCCTCCCGGGCCGCCGCCATCGCCCCCGCCGGCGGCGCGTCCAGCAGCGCAAGGCCGGACGCGTCCGGGTCACCCCAGCACGCCGCCTGCAGCGCGAACCCGGTCAGATCGGCCACTTTGATCTCCGGCGCGGGGAAGCGCGGCAGCCGCCCGTCCTCCGCCTCCGCCCAGCACCGGTACACCGCCCCCGGCGCCTCGCGCCCGGCCCGCCCGGCCCGCTGCCGGGCCGCCGCCTGCGAGGCCCGCACCGTCGTCAGCGCGCTCAGCCCCCGGGCGTGGTCCACCCGCGGCTCCCGCGCCAGCCCCGAGTCCACCACCACCCGCACCCCGGGCACGGTCAGGGAGGACTCGGCGACCGAGGTGGCCAGCACCACGCGCCGCCGCTCACCGGGCGACAGCACCGCGTCCTGCACGGCGGCCGGCGCCCTGCCGTGCACCTGCAGCACCTCCGCCTCGCCGAGGTCGCCGAGCAGACCGGCCACCCGCGCGATCTCGCCCACACCCGGCAGGAACACCAGCACGTCCCCGTCCCGCTCGGCCAGCGCCCGCCGCACCACCGAGGCCACATGGGCCAGCAGCGCCGGATCCACCCGCAACCCGTGCGGCGGCCGCACCGCACGCGCCGGCGGCGCCCACACCACCTCCACCGGATGCGCGGCACCGTGCGCCTCGATCACCGGCGCGTCGCCCAGCAGCCGCGCCCAGCCGTCCGCGTCCGTGGTCGCCGACGCGGCCACCAGCCGCAGGTCCGGGCGGAGCGTCTCGCGCACGTCCCACAGGAACGCCGCCGTGGTGTCCGCGTCCAGGTGCCGCTCATGGCACTCGTCGAGCACCACCACGTCCACCCCGGACAGCTCCGGGTCGCGCTGCACCCGCTGCAGCAGCACACCGGTCGTGACGACCTCCACCCGCGTGTGCCGCCCGGCGACCCGCTCGCCGCGCACCGCGAAACCGACCTGCCCACCAGGCTTCTCGCCCAGGAGCCACGCCATCCGCCGGGCCGCCGCGCGGGCCGCGATCCGCCGCGGCTCGGCCACCACCACCCGCCGCTCGGGCCCCTCGCCGAGCAGCCCGGCCAGCGCCAGCGGCACCAGCGTCGTCTTGCCGGTGCCGGGCGGCGCCACCAGCACGGTGGTGCCGCACTCGTCCAGGGCGCGGGTCAGGCCGGGCAGCGCCTCGCGTACGGGAAGGGACTCCAGGGCGTCGTAACGGATCACACCCTCAGTCTCGTACGCACACGAAGATCGCCGTGCCCGGGATCAGGCTCCCGCGCAGCGGGGACCAGCCGCCCCACTCACTCGTGTTCCAGGACGGCCATTCCGGTTCCACCAGATCCACCAGCCGGAAACCCGAGGCGACCACGTCGCGGACCCGGTCGCCGAGCGTCCGGTGATGCTCCACATAGACCGCGCGCCCCTGCTCGTCCTGTTCCACATAAGGGGTGCGGTCGAAGTAGGAGGCGGAGACGCTGAGCCCCTCCGGGCCCGGCTCGTCGGGGAACGCCCACCGGATCGGATGGGTGACCGAGAACACCAGCCGCCCTCCGGGCCGCAGCACGCGGTGCACCTCGCGGAGCACCAGCCGCGGGTCGGCGACGAAGGGGAGCGCACCGTACGCCGAGCAGGCCAGGTCGAAGGAGGCGTCGGCGAAGGGCAGCGCCACCGCGTCGGCGCACACCACAGGGAAGGAGGCGCCGATCCGCAGCGCGTGCTGGAGCTGGCGGTGCGAGATGTCCAGGGCGACCGGCCGCGCCCCCTGCCCGGCCAGCCAGCGCGAGCACTGGGCCGCTCCGGCGCCGAGCTCCAGGACGTCCTTGCCCCTCAGCTCCTCCGTGGGGCCGAGCAGCTCCGCCTCCGCCTCGTCCAGCCCCTCCGGACCCCAGACGAAGCGGTCGTCGCCGAGGAAGGTGCCGTGCTCCTGCTGATACTCGTCGGCGTTGCGGTCCCACCAGCCCCGGTTGGCGCGGGAGCTCTCCGTGACCCCGGCCTCCCGCCGGGTCGCCTCCGGCTCGGCCTCGCCGGCCTCCTGGACCCCGAGTGCGTCGGACTCTTGGATGATCGGCTCCCTCGTCGTACTCTTCCGTCCAACCCGCACCCGCGGCGTGTCGCGAGGGGCCAGGATCTGGCCCCCGTGTGGCCTCGGGTGACGAGAATTGTGCCGGTTATGCGGCGATGCTCCCCGGGTGGGCGGCTTCGCGCATTGACCATGTCCGGCGGCCCCCGTATGCTACAAGTTGCGCTGCGGGCCTGCGCACCTCAGACAGAGCAGGCTGCGCTCGCATCTGTTGTATGTCCCCTCGGTTGTCGAGGCGCCATCACCAGTCTCTGGTGGGGCGCTTCCTTGGCTGTCCGGCTTCTGCAGAGCGAAAAGGGCTCCGGCGTAGCAGTACCTACGACTTCAATGTCCGTACCGGAGCCCTTTCCCACATGACGAGCAGCACCGAGACCACCGCCACCACTCCGCAGGTAGCGGTCAACGACATCGGTAACGAGGAAGCCTTCCTCGCAGCGATCGACGAGACGATCAAGTACTTCAACGACGGCGACATCGTCGACGGCGTCATCGTGAAGGTCGACCGGGACGAGGTCCTGCTCGACATCGGCTACAAGACCGAAGGTGTCATCCCGAGCCGCGAGCTCTCGATCAAGCACGACGTCGACCCCAACGAGGTCGTCGCGGTCGGCGACGAGATCGAGGCCCTGGTTCTCCAGAAGGAGGACAAGGAAGGCCGCCTGATCCTCTCGAAGAAGCGCGCCCAGTACGAGCGTGCCTGGGGCACCATCGAGAAGATCAAGGAAGAGGACGGCATCGTCACCGGTACCGTCATCGAGGTCGTCAAGGGTGGTCTCATCCTCGACATCGGCCTCCGCGGCTTCCTGCCGGCCTCCCTGGTCGAGATGCGCCGCGTCCGCGACCTCCAGCCCTACGTGGGCAAGGAGCTCGAGGCCAAGATCATCGAGCTGGACAAGAACCGCAACAACGTGGTCCTCTCCCGCCGTGCCTGGCTGGAGCAGACCCAGTCCGAGGTCCGCCAGACGTTCCTCACCACCCTGCAGAAGGGTCAGGTCCGTTCCGGCGTCGTCTCCTCGATCGTCAACTTCGGTGCCTTCGTGGACCTGGGCGGCGTCGACGGTCTGGTCCACGTCTCCGAGCTCTCCTGGAAGCACATCGACCACCCGTCCGAGGTCGTCGAGGTCGGCCAGGAGGTCACGGTCGAGGTCCTGGACGTCGACATGGACCGCGAGCGCGTCTCCCTGTCGCTGAAGGCGACCCAGGAAGACCCGTGGCAGCAGTTCGCCCGCACCCACCAGATCGGCCAGGTCGTGCCCGGCAAGGTCACGAAGCTGGTTCCGTTCGGTGCGTTCGTCCGCGTGGACGAGGGGATCGAGGGCCTGGTCCACATCTCCGAGCTGGCCGAGCGCCACGTGGAGATCCCGGAGCAGGTCGTCCAGGTCAACGACGAGATCTTCGTCAAGGTCATCGACATCGACCTCGAGCGCCGTCGCATCAGCCTCTCGCTGAAGCAGGCCAACGAGTCCTTCGGTGCCGACCCGACGGCGGTCGAGTTCGACCCGACCCTGTACGGCATGGCCGCGTCCTACGACGACCAGGGCAACTACATCTACCCCGAAGGCTTCGACCCGGAGACCAACGACTGGCTGCCGGGCTACGAGAAGCAGCGCGAGGAGTGGGAGCGTCAGTACGCCGAGGCGCAGGCCCGCTTCGAGCAGCACCAGGCGCAGGTCATCAAGTCCCGCGAGGCGGACGCCGCGGCTGCCGCCGAGGGCGGCGAGGCCGCCGCTCCGGCCGCCTCCGGTGGCGGTTCGTACTCCTCCGAGGGCGGCGACCAGTCCGGTGCGCTGGCTTCGGACGAGGCCCTGGCCGCGCTCCGCGAGAAGCTCGCCGGCGGTCAGAGCTGAACGCCCACTGAGCAAGGCTCTTCCTGAGCAGTAGCTCTTCTTGATCCGAGGGCCCGCACCTTTGAAGGTGCGGGTCCTCGGAGTTTGCGGGGGCACCCGTCCCGACCCACCGCGGCGGCCGTTCACGGCCGGCCGTGCGGCTCCGCATGCCCCGGCGCAGGCATCGGGAATGACACTGCCCCGTCACACGTTGTGGTGTATGAACACGAGGAGGAGCGGTCCGTGCTTGATCCGCAGGGTTTGTACGCGTGGGAGCCGAAGGGCCTGGCCGTCGTCGACATGGCGCTCGCCCAGGAATCGGCCGGCCTTGTCATGCTCTACCACTTCGACGGATACATCGACGCGGGAGAGACCGGCGACCTGATCGTCGACCGGCTGCTCGACCTGCTGCCCCACCAGGTCGTCGCCCGCTTCGACCACGACCGGCTCGTGGACTACCGCGCCCGGCGCCCCCTGCTCACCTTCACCCGCGACCGGTGGACCGACTACGACGTGCCCGCCCTGGAGGTCAAGATCGTCCAGGACGCCACCGGGGCGCCCTTCCTGCTGCTGTCCGGTCCCGAACCGGACGTGGAGTGGGAGCGCTTCGCCGCAGCCGTCCGGCAGATCGTGGAGCGGCTCGGCGTCCGCCTGTCCGTCAACTTCCACGGCATCCCCATGGGTGTCCCGCACACCCGGCCCGTCGGCATCACCCCGCACGGCAACCGCACCGACCTGGTCCCCGGGCACAGCAGCCCCTTCCAGGAGGCCCAGGTCCCCGGCAGTGCCGAGGCGCTCGTCGAGTACCGGCTGATGCAGGCCGGGCACGACGTCCTCGGGGTCGCCGCGCATGTGCCGCACTACATCGCCCGCTCCCCGTACCCGGACGCCGCGCTCACCGTCCTGGAGGCCATCACCGCGGCGACCGGCCTGGTCCTGCCCGGTGTCGCGCACTCCCTGCGCACCGACGCCCGGCGCACCCAGACCGAGATCGACCGCCAGATCCAGGAGGGCGACGAGGAGCTCACCGCCCTCGTCCAGGGCCTGGAGCACCAGTACGACGCGGCGGCGGGCGCCGAGACCCGCGGCAACATGCTCGCCGAGCCGGTGGAGATCCCCTCGGCGGACGAGATCGGCCGCGAGTTCGAGCGCTTCCTGGCGGAGCGCGAAGGGGACAACTGAGGCTGCCGGGGCGGCCGTCGGCCGAGACCTGCCGGGGCGGCCGCCTGCGGCAGGGCCTAAGCTGCCGCACATGCTGAAGGTGGGCCTGACCGGCGGGATCGGCGCCGGCAAGAGCGAAGTGTCGCGGCTGCTCGTGGAGTGCGGGGCCGTACTGATCGACGCGGACCGCATCGCACGCGAGGTGGTCGCACCCGGCACGCCGGGTCTCGCGGCGGTCGTGGAGGCCTTCGGCGAGGAGGTTCTCGCTCCCGACGGCTCCCTGGACCGGCCCAAGCTCGGCTCGATCGTCTTCTCCGACCCGGAGAAGCTGGCCGTCCTCAACTCGATCGTGCACCCCTTGGTCGGCGCCCGCTCCCGCGAGCTGGAGGAGGCCGCCGCCGACGACGCCGTGGTGGTGCACGATGTCCCCCTGCTCACAGAGAACGGGCTCGCGCCCCTGTACGACGTGGTGATCGTCGTCGACGCGAGCCCTGAGACGCAGCTCGACCGGCTGGTCCGGCTGCGCGGCATGAGCGAGGCGGACGCCCGCGCCCGCATGGCCGCCCAGGCGACGCGCGAACAGCGGCGGGAGATCGCGGACATCGTCATCGACAACGACGTGCCGCTGCCCGAGCTGGAGCGGCGGGTGAAGGAGGTCTGGGCGGAACTGGTGCGCCGGGCACGCGAGTCCAAGGAGCAGGGGGCGCAGGAGCAGGCGGCCCAGGAACCGGGGTTCCAGGAACAGGGGTCCCAGGAATGGGGGTCCCAGGAATAGGGCTGCGCCGCCCGGGCGTTGAACCCGCGAAGTGAGGGAGGGATGACCCGTGCCCGAGACCAGCGGTTCCCACGGACGGACGCCGGAGACGCATGTCATCGACTTCCGTGCCGCCGAGCAGCTGCTCGCGGCGCGGGACCCGCAGGGTGCGGTGAAGCTGCTCGACCGCGTCATCGAGGCGCACCCGGAGAACACCGCGGCACGGCTGCTGCGCGCCCGTGCCTTCTTCGCGGCCGCCCGCCTGCGCTCCGCCGAGCTGGAGTTCTCCCTCGTCCTGGAACGCGAGCCGGACAACGCGTACGCCCACTTCGCCCTCGCCCGCACCTATCAGCGGCAGGGCCGGGCCAACCCGGCGCAGCGCCACTTCCGGCTGGCGGCGGCGCTGGACCCGAAGCCGGAGTACCTGGAAGCGGCACGCTTCGACCGCTGAAGGCGGCCTACCAGCCGCCGCAGCTAGCCCTCCGGCGGCTGGTAGGGCGGCACGTCCCGGCCCGGCTGGAAGTGCGGGCCCTGACGGATGTGGCGGATGATCACCACCATGTCGATCAGGGTGATCAGCAGGAGCACTCCGCAGGCGATCGCCCAGCCCGGACGGTCCGTGATCGCGAAGGCCGCGGTGCCGAAGCCCGTCCACAGGATGCCCCAGAGGCTCAGCCAGAACCGCATCCGCAGCGGACTGCGCGCGGTTCTCGGCTCACTGCCGGTACGTATCACGGTCACCACTCCTGTTCGCAACGTACGCCCCGAAGCGGACGCGCACCAGCGATGGGTTCCCGGCTCCGCCCCGGTCCAACGGGTGGGCTGGGGGCACGCGGGAATGTACGCCGTCGGGCTGCCCGAACTGGCGGGAGCCGTCGGGCTGCTGGTGCCGGTGCCGCAGTCGGCGGCCGCCGCCGGGCGGAGCGCGCTGACCGTATGCGGACCGCCCGCCGCCCGCTGAACGAACGGCGCCCGGGAGGCCTTGGCCCTCCGGGCGCCGTTCGGCGTGTTCAGGTCCGGGGCCTGCCGCCCCGCCCGCCGGCCGCGCCGAAGCCGCCTGGCGCGCCGAGACCGCGCAGGCGTTCCAGCTCGCGGCGGTCGCGCTTGGTCGGACGGCCCGCGCCGCGCTCGCGGATGCCCGCCGGGGCGACGGCCTCGCGGGGCGGGGGCGGCGGGGAGTTGTCGATGTAGCACTGGGCGGCCACCGGGGCGCCGACCCGCTTGCGGATCAGCCGCTTGACGACCACCACCCGCTCCCGGCCCTCGTGCCGCAGCCGCACCTCGTCGCCGACGCGGACACTGTGGGCCGGCTTGACCCGCTCACCGTTCACCCGCACATGCCCGCCCCGGCAGGCGGCGGCGCCCAGTGAACGCGTCTTGATCAGACGTACGGCCCAGATCCAGCTGTCGATGCGGACGTTCTCGCCGGGTTTCGGCCCGGCGGCCTCGGCGGCCGCCACGGCAGCGGCGATCCTGGGATCCGTCCCGTCCTGCTGCACACCCTCGGAAGCCATGCCCCGACCTTATCGGCCACAGCCCCGACTTTCCCCAAATATTTTTTGCAAAAACTCTTTTGCGATCGGCCCCGGCAGTCCTAACCTCGCCGTATGCCCAGTGACGAACCCGAGACCGGCCACCAGCGCGTCCTGGACCCCGAGCGGGACACCGACGCCCTGAAGGCACTGACCCACCCGCTGCGCATCCGGCTGCTGGGGCTGCTGCGGCGGGACGGCCCGGCCACCGCCAGCGAGCTGGCCGAGCGGACGGGGGAGTCGTCGGCGTCCACCAGCTACCACCTGCGGGTGCTGGCCAAGTACGCGTTCATCACCGAGGCCGAGCACCGCGACGGGCGCGAGCGCCGCTGGCGGGCGGTGCACTCCGTGACGTCCTGGAGCAACGAGGCGATGGAGTCCTCCGCGGCGGGCCGGGCGTACGTCGGCATGGCGCGGCGGCGGCAGATCGAGCACCTGGTGGCGTCCCTGGACCGGCACGAGGCGGACCTCGCCGAGGGGCGGCTCGGCAAGGAGTGGGTCGAACCGTCCCGCATCAACGATCTGATGCCGCGCCTGACCCCCGAGTCGCTCACCGAGCTGTGGGACGTCGTCTCCCGCACCCTCGACGAGCTCACCGCCCGGGACGCGGACGACCCCCGCGCCCGCCTGGTGGTCCTGTTCACCGCCGGACTGCCCCTCGCCCCGCTGCCCTCCCCGGCCGGGGAGACGTCGTGACCGAAGTGCCCGCGGTCCGGACGGCCCGCCGCCGCTACGTCACCGTCTGCGCCCTCTTCTGGCTGCCGCCGGGCCTGGCCATGGCCCCGCTGGTGCTGCTGTTCACCGAGCGCGGCATGGACCTCGCCGCCATCGCCGGCTTCTACGCCGCCCACTCCCTCACCGTCTCGGTGCTGGAACTCCCCACCGGTGGCCTCTCCGACGCCATCGGCCGCCGCCCGGTCCTCGCCGTGGCCGGTGTCCTCAACACCGGGGCCCTGCTGCTCCACGCCCTGGGCACCACCGCGGCCGCGCTCACCCTCGGCATGGTGCTGATGGGCGCGGGCCGCGCGCTGGCCAGCGGGCCGGCCGAGGCCTGGTACGTGGACACGGTCCAGGCCGCCGCCGGCCCCGGCGCCGAACTCCGCACCGGCCTGGCCCGCGGCAGCACCGCCACCTCCGCCGCGCTCGCGGCCGGCATCCTGCTGGGCGGCGCACTGCCCTGGCTGCTCGGCCTGGGCCCCGATCCCGGCGCCCGGCTCACCGAGTCGACCTCCGGGCTCGTCCTGCCCCTCTCCGTCCCGGTCCTGCTCGGTGCGGCGGTGGAGATCGTCTTCGTCGCTTACGTCCTCGCCGCCCTCCGCGAGCCACCCAGGCCGCCCGTGACCGTGCGCTCGGTGCTGCGCGGCATCCCGGGCGCCGTCCTGAACGGGGCGCGGTCGGCCGGCCGGGACGCGCTGGTCCGCCGCATCCTGCTCAGCACGGCAGCCGCGGGCAGCGCCCTGGCCGCGATCGAACTGCTCATGCCGGGCCGGGCGGTGAGCCTGACCGGCGCATCGGAGTCGGGCGCGATGCTCTTCGCCGGCCTCGCCTGCGGCGGCTTCGTCTGTTCGGGCCTGGGCAGCCAGCTGGCGCCGCTGCTGGCCCGGCGCACCGGCGGCGGGGAACGGGCGGTCCTGACCGCCCTCGGCGTCTCCACCGCCGGGCTGGTGCTGCTCGGCGTCACCGCCGCCTTCCCCCGCCCGGCCGCGCTCGGCCTGACCGGGGTCGCCGCCGGCTTCGGCCTGGTCTACCTCGGCCTCGGTGCGGCCGCCCCGAACGAGAACACCCTGCTGCACCACCGCGTCACCAGCGACGGCCGGGCCACCGCACTCTCCGTCCAGTCCCTCGCCCAGCAGTCGGCCGGCGCGCTGGCCGGCGTGATCGTCGGGGCGATGAGCCCGGGCCCGTGGCCCTGGCTGCTCACCGCGGGCATCCTCCTGACCGGCACCCTGCTCTGGCTCCGCCGTAGCGGGACACCGGGCGCCCCCGGCCCCGAGCCGGCGACCCGGCACGCCTCCCGAGCCCACCGGCCTACGGTGGACTCATGACCACCAGCGGCGAGCCGGCAGCGGGAAGCACCGGGGACACGACCCCGGACCCCGCTTCCGCCGCTCTCCCCGCCCGCGCCCTGCACGACCTGGACCGGCGCATCACCGGATGCCGGGCCTGCCCCCGGCTCGTCGCCTGGCGGGAGGAGGTCGCCCGCACCAAGCGGGCCGCCTTCGCCGACTGGACCTACTGGGGACGCCCCGTACCCGGCTTCGGCCCGCCGGACGCCCGGCTCGTGATCATCGGCCTGGCTCCCGCCGCCCACGGCGGCAACCGCACCGGCCGGATGTTCACCGGCGACCGCTCCGGAGACGTGCTGTACCAGGCTTTGTACGACGTGGGGCTGGCCTCCCAGCCGACGTCCGTGCATGCCGGCGACGGCCTGGAGCTGTACGGGGTACGCGTGACCGCCCCCGTCCACTGCGCCCCGCCCGCGAACAGGCCCACCCCGCGGGAGCGCGACACCTGCCGCCCCTGGCTCGTCCAGGAACTCCGCCTGCTGCGCCCGGCCCTGCGCGCCGCGCTCATCCTCGGCGCCTTCGGCTGGCAGGCGACGCTCCCGGCCCTGGCCGAGGCGGGCTGGACGATCCCCCGCCCCCGCCCCGCCTTCGCCCACGCCGCGCACACCGTCCTCCCGGCCCCCGACGGCCCGGACCTCCACCTCTTCGGCTGCTTCCACGTCAGCCAGCGCAACACCTTCACCGGCCGGCTGACCCCGCCCATGCTCCGGGAGATGCTGCGCTCGGCGGCGGACGCGGCGGGCCTGCCGACCACCGGCAAAACCGTATGAACGAGCCCCGGCACCGCGGTTAGGGTGCACCGATGACCCGTCACGCACACACCGACGACGTCTTCCTCGACACCACCGCCGACCGCCTCGCCGCGCTCCCCGGCGTCCTCGCCGTCACCCTCGGCGGCTCCCGGGCCCAGGGAACCGAACGCCCCGACAGCGACTGGGACCTGGCGATCTACTACCGGGGCCCCTTCGACCCCGGTGATCTGCGCGCGGTGGGCTGGCAGGGCGAGGTCTCCGAGATCGGCGGCTGGGGCGGCGGCGTCTTCAACGGCGGCGCCTGGCTCACCATCGACGGACGCCGGGTCGACGTCCACTACCGGGACCTCGACGTCGTCGAGCACCAACTGGCCGAGGCCGAGCGGGGACGCTTCCGCGTCGAGCCCCTCCTGTTCCACCTCGCGGGCATCCCCACCTACCTCCTGGTGGCCGAACTGGCCGTCAACCGCGTGCTGCGAGGCGAACTTCCCCGCCCGGACGGCTATCCCCCCGCGCTGCGCCGGAGCGCCCCGCCCCGCTGGTACGGCACCGCCACCGCCACCCTCGCCTACGCCAAGGCCGGCCACGCACCCAAGGGCGCCGTCACCCAGGTGGCCGGCAGTATCGCCGTCGCCGCACCCACGCAGCCCACGCCGTCCTGGCGGCCCGCGGCGAGTGGGTCACCAACGAAAAGGGCCTCCTCCACCGCGCCGGCCTCGCCGGAACCGACACCCTCATCTCCCACCTCACCCCCGACCCGGACTCCCTGACGAACGCCGTCACCGCCACGGAAAAGCTCCTCGCGGAAGCCGTCACAGCGGTCCTGCCGACCTGAAGGCGGCTGGTTCCGTCGCATTCTCCACCACGGCGTGGGCCGGTTGACCGTACGTTGGCGGCATGACGCCTACGGACGTGGACGGGGCCGGCGTGGAGAGGCCGGGCGAGCTGGTCATCAGCGGGTGCACGGTGCTGGTGCACGACGACGGGGGAGCGGTCGGGTTCGTGGAGGACGCGGCGATCGTCGTGCGGGACGGGACGGTGGCCGAGGTGACGCGGGCCGGGGCGGTCGCGGGGCGGCAGGCGGGGGAGTGGATCGACGGGCGGGGACAGGTGGCGCTGCCCGGGCTGATCAACTGTCACACCCACGCCCCGATGGTCGCCCTGCGCGGGCTCGCCGAGGACCTGCCGATCGAGGAGTGGTTCAACGACGTCGTCTGGCCGGTCGAGTCCAACCTGAGCGAGAAGGACGTCGAGTTGGGGGCGCGGCTTGCGTGCGCGGAGATGATCCGGGGCGGTGTCACCTGCTTCGCCGACCACTACTTCGCCATGGACGCGGTGGCCCGGGTGGTCGCCGAGTGCGGGATGCGGGCGCTGCTGGGCGAGGCGTTCTTCTCCTCGCAGGGACCTCAAGGGCGGGAGCGGTCGCTGGAGTTCGCGCTGCGGCATCGCGGGGGCGCGGGCGGGCGGATCACCACGTGCCTCGCCCCGCACGCGCCGTACACCGTGAACGACGGCGATCTCGCCGCCACCGCCGGGCTGGCCCGCGAGCACGGTCTGCCGGTGCATCTGCACGCCGCCGAGAACCGCGACCAGACCGAGACCAGCCTGGCCCGGCACGGTGTCACCCCCGTCGAGGTCCTGGAGCGCACCGGCATCCTGGACACCGAGGTGCTGATCGCCCACGGCACCGGCATCGTCGACCGCGACCTGCCGGTCCTGGAGCGCGCGGGCGGCCGGGTCGCCGTGGCGAGTGCGCCCCGCGGCTGTCTGAAGTTCGCCTGGCCCACCACCACACCCATCCGCGCCCTTCGGGAGCTGGGCATCTCCGTCGGGCTCGCCACGGACGGCGCCGCCTCCAACAACTCCCTCGACGTGTGGGAGTCGATGGCGCTCACCTCGCTCGTCCAGAAGTCCACCGAGGGCGACCCCCGGTGGCTCACCTCCCGGCAGGCGCTGCACCATGCCACCCTGCAGAGCGCCCAGGCGGTCGGGCTCGGTGACAGCGTCGGCAGCATCGCGCCCGGGCGGCACGCCGACATCGTCCTGGTCGACCTCACCGGGCCGCACACCCAGCCCGTCCACGACCTCGCCGCGACCCTGGTGCACAGCGCCCGCGCCTCGGACGTGCGCACCACGATCGTGGACGGGCGGGTGCTCATGCGGGACCGTGAGCTGCTCACCATCGACGTTCCGGCGGTGGTGCGGGAGCTTCAGGAGCGGCTGCCGGCGCTCGTCGACCGCGGTCACGGGCGGCGGATCCAGGAGTACGACACCTGAGATTCAGGAATACGGCACACCTGAGATCCAGGAGCACGGCACACCTGAGATCCGCGCGTACGGCGCCTGAGGGGAGAAGGCCGGAAGGAGAAGGCGGGGAGGGGAAGGCCGGGAGGAAAATTCTTCGGGCGAGCGATGAGTTCCGGTGCGCGCCGCAGTCACCTTCTGCAACGGGACCGTTGCCCAGGAGGAACCATGCCGCTTCCGGAGATCGTCTCGCGCGCCGAGTGGCGCGCGGCGCGCGAGCGTCTGCTGGCCAAGGAGAAGGCCGTCACCCGCGCCCGGGACGCGCTCAACGCCGAGCGGCGCCGGCTGCCCATGGTCGAGATCGACCGGGAGTACGTGTTCGAGGGCGGTGAGGGCAAGGCCACCCTGCTCGACCTGTTCGAGGGGCGGCAGCAGCTCGTCGTCCACCACTTCATGTTCGCGCCGGAGTGGGACGCCGGATGCCGCAGCTGCTCGGCCTTCCTAGACCAGATCGGGCATCTCGCCCATCTGCATGCCCGCGGCACCACCTTCGCGGTGGTCTCCCGGGCGCCGTTCGTGAAGATCCTGCCGTTCAAGGCGCGGATGGGCTGGGCCATGCCCTGGTACTCGTCGTACCCCGGAGACTTCAACGAGGACTTCGACGTCACCCTGGAACACGAGGGCGAGCTGGTCGAGCGGCCGGGGCTGAGCTGCTTCCTGCGCGACGGCAGCCGCGTCTTCCACACGTACTCGACCTACGAGCGCGGCCTCGACGGGCTGGGCTCCACCACCAGCCTGCTGGACCTCACCGCGCTGGGCCGCCAGGAGGAGTGGGAGGAGCCGAAGGGGCGCGCACCGGCGCTCGGGGCTCCGGCGGGAAGCCCGCGGATCCGCTATCACGACGAGTACGACGGCTGATGCGGAAGGTGAGCGTCTAACCCGAAAGGCTGAGACGCGGATCACACGTAGCGGTGAACGGGTGTCAACTACGTCTCAGTACCGTCACCGGACGAGGCATCCGCCCCATGGTTGGCGTTTAACTCTACGAGTACAGCGCTACATGGAGGTGGCAGGGTGAACGGGCGAACGGTGCTCGAACGCTTTCCCGCAGGTGGGCCGCGTGGGTCCTGGCCGGCGGAGGAGTTCGCGCATGCGAGGCGTCTGGAGGGCCTGCCCGCCGAGGTTGTCATGGACCTCGCATCCGACATGTTCCTGGTGATCGTCCGCAGCGGCGACGACGGCAACGGTGATGCCGCTGCGTGAGGCCGTAGGGCCAGGGCCTGCGCCGGCATCGGTGCGGTGCGCCGGGCGCCGTCCGTCAGGGCTGGGCGGGGATCGGCCGGGACCAGGTCGGCTCCGTGTCCGTCAGACGGCACAGGGCCAGGTAGAGAGGGATCGGCGGCGTGTAGGGGAGCGTGCCGTCGGGGCGGTGGATGAGGCCGGGGACGCCAGGGGTGTCCGGGAGGACCGCGCCGGTGGTGTAGCGGGCCGGCGCCGGCCACTCCATCGCGTAGTCCGAGTCCGACGGGACCAGCCACCACCAGTGCGCCTCGTCGGCGTAGACGCACCCCACGCGGGGCAGGCGGGGCAGGACCAGCGGACCGAAGCGGGCGGGCACCGCCACCGCGTCGCAGCCCATCGGGGTCGTCATCCCGTCGGGGACGGGCAGACGACGGGGCGTTCCGGCCGGCTGCGGGCCGGCGGCGCACAGATCGCGCTGCAGGCGGACCAGCGTGTCCAGGCTCAGTACCCGGGCGCCCGTCACACGTGCCCCCCTTCCCGTCGCTGCTGCGGGGGTGCGGGCCTCGTCCCGTTCTCCCGGCGGCGTCCCTCGGCCTCGTTCTCCTCCTCCGAGCCGCCCGCCGGGCCGGGCTTCGGGCGGGCACCCCAGCCGAGGTCGTTGCGCGGCTCACCGGCCTCGCGCGGGCCGTCGCCCTTGCGCGGCAGCTCGGCCCAGACCAGCAGTCCGGGGCCGTGCTCGTGCGTGCCCCAGGCATGACAGAGGGCATCGACGAGCAGCAGTCCGCGCCCGTTCTCGTCGTCCGGGTCGGAGTGGTCGTTCGCCTGCGGCATGCCCGGTGCGCAGCCCTCGTCCCGCACGGCTATGCGCACGCGCTCGTCGCCGTCGTGCAGCTCGCACACTATGTGGCTGCTCGCCGTGTGCACGATGGCGTTGGTGACCAGTTCGGAGATGACCAGAGCAGCGGTGTCGCAGGTGTCCTCGCACACCGACCAGCCGCTCAGCCGGGCCCTGGTCAGACGTCTGGCCTGTGCGGGAGAGCCCGGATGCGCGGCCAGCTCGAAACGGAACCGTCGCTCGGCGGCCGCCCCGGCGGGGCCGGCTCCCGAGGAGGCGCCGAGGGCGGAGGGGCCCGCGGCGGCGTCTGTTCCTAAGGGCACGGACGGAATCACGCTTGCCACTATCGCCCCGGCGGGAACACTTGGCAAGTGTCACTCTGAAAATTGCAGAGTGCTGTGTGACGGTCTGGACAGGCGTGGCACACTGCTCGCAACAGCATCTCGCGCGGCGCCAGTTGAGACCGTCGAACGCCTGTTCCCCGAGAGTTTCAGGGGAATGGGTGTTCGGTTCGGTGGTCTCGCATGGCGCCGCCGGGCTGTACGGATCTTTCGTGGAGGTGGAGCGTGAGCGAACCGCGGTCCGCGCCGACGGTCGGGCAGGTCGTCCTCGGCCGGCGCCTGCTGGACCTGCGGGAACGCGCCGGGCTCAAGCGTGAGGAGGCGGCTCGTATCCTGCGGGTCGCCCCTGCCACCGTACGCCGCATGGAGATGGCCGAGGTCGCCCTCAAGATCCCGTACCTCCAGCTTCTGCTGAAGGCCTACGGCATCTCCGACGAGGAGGCCGACGCCTTCGTGCAGCTGGCGGAGGAGGCCAACAAGCCCGGCTGGTGGCAGCGCTTCCACGACATCCTGCCCGGCTGGTTCTCGATGTACGTCAGCCTGGAGGGGGCGGCCTCCCTGATCCGCAGCTACGAGCCGCACTTCGTGCCCGGCCTGCTGCAGACCGAGGAGTACGCCCGCGGAGTGCTGCGCTCGGGGGCCATCGGCCAGACGCAGCCCGAGGACATCGAGCGGCATGTCGCCCTGCGCATGCAGCGGCAGGAACTGCTCACCCGCGAGGACGCGCCCCGGCTGTGGGTCGTGATGGACGAGACCGTCCTGCGCCGCCCGGTGGGCGGCCCGGAGGTGATGCGTGCACAGATCGACAAACTGCTCGAGGCCGCGAGACTGCCCAACGTCACGCTGCAGGTCGCCCCGTTCGCGAGCGGCCCGCACCCGGGGACGTACGGGCCGTTCGTGCTGTTCCGGTTCGCCATGCCCGAGCTGCCGGACATGGTCTACAGCGAGTACCTGACGGGCGCCGTCTACCTGGACGCGCGCGCCGAGGTGGCGACCTACCTCGAAGTCATGGACCGCATGGCGGCACAGGCCGCCACGGCACATCGCACGAAGGAGATCCTCCGGGATCTCCGCAAGGAGCTATGAATGAAACGCACCAAACCCCGCCCCCAGCCACGGATCCGTCCCCAGCGGATCTACAACGGCATGCCCGCGCGTGAGCTGGGCAGCGAGGGCTGGCACAAGCCGTGGAGCGGCGGCAACGGCGGCAACTGCCTGGAGGCGATGAAGCTGGCGGACGGCCGGGTCGCCGTGCGGCAGTCCACCGACCCGGACGGGCCGGCACTGATCTACACCGCGGACGAGATGAACGCCTTCATCGAAGGAGCCAAGGCAGGGGAGGCGGACTTCCTGATCTCCTGAGGGTGGCTGACCGCTCTGTCTTCCTTCACTTCTGCTGTCTTTGTCTTGCCTTCCTTGTGTTCCTCCGCTTCTTCGTCTTCTTCGTCTCCTTCACCGAGCACCACCGAGCATCACAGAGCACCACGGAATTGATCATTAACAGTTGCAGAGAGTTACGGAGTCCTTCATGACCGAGCAGAACCCCGTCGGGATCGACACGAGCAAACCGCATCCCGCGCGGATGTACGACTGGTATCTCGGCGGCAAGGACAACTATCCGGTCGACGAGGCCATGGGCCGGCAGATGCTGGAGCTCGAACCGCGCGTGCCGGTCATGGCACGCGTGAACCGGGCGTTCATGCACCGGGCCACCACCTGGCTGGCCCGCGAGGGGATACGCCAGTTCCTCGACATCGGCACCGGCATCCCGACCGAGCCCAACCTCCACCAGGTCGCGCAGCGGATCGCCCCCGAGTCGCGCGTCGTCTACTGCGACAACGACCCCATCGTCCTCGCCCACGCGGCGGCACTGCTGCGCGGCACGGACGAGGGCGCGACCGACTATCTGCAGGCCGATGTGCGGGACCCGGACACCATCCTGGCCGGCACGCGCAAGGTCCTCGACTTCGAGCGGCCGATCGCCCTGTCGCTCATCGCGCTGCTGCACTTCGTCCCCGACGAGGACGGCGCGCACGAGCTGGTCGCCCGGCTGGTGTCCGAGCTGCCCTCCGGCAGCTACCTGGTGGTCAGCCACGCGACCGCCGACTTCACGCCGGAGGAGTCCCGGGAGGCCACCGAGAAGATGAAGGCCGCCGGGGTCACCCTGGCGCTGCGCTCCCGCGAGGAGTTCGCCCGCTTCTTCACGGGGCTGGAGCTGGTCGACCCCGGCATCGAGGTGCCCCACCGCTGGCACCCCGAGCTGGGCGACCCGGTCCCCGGTCAGGACGACGGGGTGATCCCGGGCTACGGGGCGGTGGGCCGCAAGCCGTGACCCCGCCGCACCCACCGGACCGGGCGGTGGGGCCCAGCCCTGAGTTCCGGCACCGCCCGCCCCTGCCGGCGGCCCGCTCCTGCGTGGGGCGGGCCGCCGCAGGTGTTTTGGGGAGCCTGGTAGCCCCCGGTTTGAGGGGGCTGGTGTCCGGTGGCCAGGTGACTGCTGGGCGGGCCGGTGCGTGCGGGAGCCCGGTGTGCGCGGGTATGCGGGCCCGGTTCTTCCGGCGTGGAGCCTGCGCCCCGCCTCCGGGGGCGCGTGCCCGCGCAGGCGACCGGGCGGGGCGTGCACGTTCTTCCCGGCGCGGGGCCGGGGCACGGTCTCCCCGGCGGGACGCGCAGGTGACCTGGTGTGGCGCCCGCGGCGCCCATCCGCCTGGCGCGACGTCCGCGCGGCGCGCAGTGCCGCCGTGCCTGTCGGCTCACACTCGCATGGGGCGGTCGTACGGGCCTATGGGGGCCGGGAGGCGGGTGGGGCCGCCGGTGAGGTGGCGGTCGACGGCTGCTGCGACCGCGCGGCCCTCGGCGATGGCCCAGACGATCAGGGACTGTCCGCGGGCCGCGTCGCCGGCCGCGAAGACTCCCGGCACGTTGGTGGCGAAGTCCTGGTCGCGGGCGATCGTGCCGCTGGGGGCCATGTCCAGGCCCAGCTGGTCGATCAGTCCGTCGCTCCGGTCGGGGCCGGAGAAGCCGAGGGCCAGCAGGACGAGATCGGCCGGCAGGTCCCGTTCGGTGCCGGGCACGGGACGGCGCTGTTCGTCCACCTCCACCAGGTGCAGCCACCGCACATGGCCGTCCTCGTCGCCGGAGAACCGCAGCGTCGACGCCGCGAACAGCCGCGCGTCCGTGTCCGCCAGCGGGGCGGTCCGCAGATCACGGGCCTCCTCGTGCGCGGGGGACACCCGGTAGACCTTCGGGTAGGTCGGCCAGGGCTCGCGCTCCTCGTCGCGCTCGGTGCCGGGCTGGGGGTAGATGTCGAGCTGCGTCACGGACGCGGCGCCCTCCCGCACCGCCGTGCCCAGGCAGTCCGCGCCGGTGTCGCCGCCGCCGACGATGACCACGTCCTTGCCGGCCGCCGACAGCGGCGAGGTCTCCAGATCGCCCTCGCACACCCGGTTGGCCAGCGGCAGATACTCCATCGCCTGGTGAATGCCGGCCAGCTCCCGCCCGGGGACGGGGAGTTCACGCCAGGCCGTCGCCCCCGTGGCGATCACCACGGCGTCGTAGCGCGTCCGCAGCTCGGCCGCGTCCACATCGCGCCCGACCGCCGTGGACGTACGGAACTTCGTCCCCTCGGCCGTCATCTGCTCGATCCGGCGCTCCAGATGCCGCTTCTCCATCTTGAACGCGGGGATGCCGTACCGCATCAGCCCGCCGATGCGGTCGTCCCGCTCGTACACGGCGACCGTGTGACCCGCCCGGGTCAGCTGCTGGGCCGCGGCCAGACCGGTCGGACCCGAGCCGATCACCGCGACCGTGCGCCCCGACAGCCGGTCCGGGGGAGCGGGTTGCGCGAAGCCCTCCTCCCAGGCCCGGTCGGCGATGGCGCACTCGACGTTCTTGATGGTGACCGCCGGCTGGTTGATGGCGAGCACGCACCCCGCCTCGCAGGGCGCCGGACACAGCCGTCCGGTGAACTCCGGGAAGTTGTTCGTGGCGTGCAGCCGCTCCGCCGCCGCCCGCCAGTCCTCGCGCGAGACCAGATCGTTCCACTCGGGGATCAGATTGCCCAGCGGACAGGCATCGTGGCAGAACGGGATCCCGCAGTCCATGCAGCGGTCGGCCTGCTTGCTGATGATCGGCAGCAGCGCTCCCGGGACGTAGACCTCGTGCCAGTCCCGTACCCGCTCCTCGACGGGCCGGCGCGGCCAGTCCTGGCGAGGAGTGGTGAGGAAACCCTTGGGATCGGCCATGGCCGTCTTCCTTGCGTGCGAGGGTGACGGGCCGTGCGTCGTCGGGCGGCTCTCCTCCCGACACGATACGTCGCCTCCCGCGCACCCGCAGCGCGCGCGACAGCGCCTTTCGTGCGGCGATGCGCCTGGTGACCGGGGCGCCGGTCGGCGTGGTGACCGGCGCGGCGCCGCACGCCGGGTCCGGCGGCTGCGGTCGGGGCCCGTCGACAGGTGCAGCCGGGGCCCGCCATCAGGTCAGGGCGAGGAGATAGGAGAGCGCCGCACCGGCCGAGGCGACCGTACGGACGTGGTTCCACGCCGTCCACTCGCGCACATAGCCCGGCCAGAACGAGGCCGCCTCCCGTGTGCCCGGCTCCAGCTTGGCCAGCGCGTCGTTGCGCGGCACGTTCGCGGCGATCGTGACCCCGAACGAACCGAACAGATACAGCGCGCTGCCGATCAGCAGCTCGACCGTGCCGCCGTCCGGCCACAGCACGAACGTCACCACGGCTATCACCGCGCACAGCACCGCCGAGCCGGTGAACACGGCCATGAAGGCCGCCGTCTCCGCCGCCACGTTGATCGCCTGCATCGCGGACACGCCCTGGGCCGGCGGCAGCGCGGCGAGACCCTTCATCACAAAGCTCGAGAAGGCGTAGAAGACACCCGCCACCAGTCCGGTGCCCAGCACGCCCAGCACCGTCAGCACGAAGTACGGTCCGTCGATCACGTCGTCATCTCCCCGTCGTCAGCCGCGCCCGCTTCCCGGAAATCTCCGTCGTCCCCAGTCAAGTCCCCGTGTCCGCGCCGGGCCATGGCCGGCCGTCGCGGGCGCATACGCGTACGTCCACGTGTGATCCCTCGCGTGCCTCCTCACCCCGCGGAGCCGAGGCCCGCCGCCTGCCAGCTCCGCAGGACCGTCTCCACGGCCGCGGCGATCCTGCGGCGGGCCTCGTGGCGGGGCACGCCGCTCATCAGCAGCCGGTCGTACGGGGTGTCCAGATGGCGCACGGACGCCACGACCGCCGAGATCACCGCGCCCTCCGACAGGGCCCGTCCCGCCGCGCTCCGGCCCACCCGGCCGCTGCCCCGCGCCGAGGCGTGCCCGGCGATGGCCCGGGCGCGCTCCTCGGGACAGCCGGGATACAGCCCCCGGATCTCCGCCGCGAAGGCCGTGGTGAAGCGCACGTCCTCGGCCGCCCGCCGCCGCGCGTCCCGCGCCCGGCGCCTGCGGCGGGCCTCGGCGTCCGCAAGGCACCGCTGCTCGGCCCGGGACAGCGCCTCCTCCTCGACCAGGACCCCCTGCCGCTCGTACCGGCCCTTGCGCCGGTTGAACCGCACGACCACCGCCGACAGCGTGCTCTCCTCCCGCGCCCTGCGGGTGAGCGCCGTGTCCCCGCGCGGCAGGAAGACCAGATGGCCCAGGTCGGCGCAGTCCAGGCAGCGCGGCACCCCGTTCTCCATGACGAGCAGCGGCAGCGGACCGCGACGGCAGGCCGAACAGTGCCGCCGGCCGAGCGGCTGGTGCACGACAAGTCCGAAGTGCGGCGGGGGAGTTGTGCGGGAGGCCATGCTCTTCTCCTTCCCGTCGGCAGGGGGCGGTCCCACGTCCCGCGCGCTGCGCGGCCCGTCCTGTGGACCGGCGCCCGGCAGACCGCGTCTCCGCACGGGCCGGGGGCGGCGCATCATGGGGCGTGTGCGACTCGAAGCGATCACCTGGGACCGGCTCGGCGACCTCCTCGCCGAGCGCCTGCTCGGGCTGCGGGCGGCCGACGGCGGTCCCTGGCTGCGGATCGCCTTCGACGGAGCACCGGCCGCCCGGCCCGGTGACCTCGCCGAGCGCGTCGCCGAGGCGCTGCGGGTACGCGGCCGCCCCTCGCTGGTCGTCGGTACGGACGGATTCTGGCGGCCCGCCTCGCTCCGCCTCGAGCACGGCCACCGGGACGTGGACTCCTACTACGACGGCTGGTACGACACCGGCGCGCTGTGGCGGGAGGTGTTCGGGCCTCTCGAACCCGGCGGCAGCGGCCGCGTCCTGCCCGACCTGCGGGACCCGGTCACGGACCGTTCCACCCGCAGCCCCTACGTCGAACTCCCCCCGGGCGGCGTGCTGTTGCTGCACGGCCCCTTCCTGCTGCGTCATTGGTTCCCTTTCGATCTGAGTGTCCATCTCCTGCTCTCCCCGGGCGCGCTGCGCCGCCGGACACCGGAGCCGGAGCAGTGGACCCTGCCGGCCTTCGAGCGCTACGAGCGGGAGACCGATCCGGCGGAGAGGGCCGATGTGCTGATCCGTGCCGACGACCCGCGCCGCCCGGCCTGGCGCGGCTGAGCAGTCTCCGGACGGGTGTGTGCGACCTGGTGAATCCCCGGACGGAAGCCGCCACCAGGTGAATCCCCGGACCGGAACGCGCGACCGGGTCGAGCCCCCGTACGGAACGCGCCTGCAGGTGACGCGTGCGGCCCCCGCCTCCGGGTGCCGCGGGCGGGGTGAGCCGGGACAATAAGAGGCGCCGGGACTCGCGGCGTGTCCCGCGCTGCGCAGGCCGTCCGGCAACGGGAGGTATTTGATGACCACCGCCGGAGACATCATGCACCGCGGCGCCCAGTGGATCCCCGCCCACGAAACGCTCGACCGTGCCGCGCAATTGATGCGTGAACTGAACGTCGGTGCCCTGCCCATCAGCGACGAGAACGAGCGGCTGTGCGGCATCCTCACCGACCGTGACATCGTCGTCGACTGTGTCGCCAGGGGCCAGGATCCCGCCCGGGTCACCGCGGGCGACCTGGCCAAGGGCACACCTCGCTGGATCGACGCCGGCGCCGACATCAGCGAGGTGCTCAGCGAGATGCAGACCCACCGCATCCGCCGGCTCCCCGTGGTCCAGGACAAACGGCTGGTCGGCATGATCAGCGAGGCCGACCTGGCCCAGCACCTGGCGGACGACCAGCTGGCCTCCTGGGCGGAGAGCGTGTACGCCAGGACGACCGCCTGACGGACACCGGCCCCATCCCCGTACCGCGGTCCGTGCCGGCACCGGCCGGCCCGGACCGCGGGCCGCTCAGAGCCAGCGGCTGCGGCGGAACGCCCGGTACAGCAGCAGGCACGCCACCGATATGACGCCGATGACCATGCCGTAGCCGTACCGCCAGCGCAGCTCCGGCATGTGGTCGAAGTTCATCCCGTACACACCGCAGACCATCGTCGGCACCGCCACGATCGCGGCCCAGGCGGTGATCTTCCGCATGTCCTCGTTCTGCGCGACCGTGACCTGCGCCAGGTGCGCCTGCAAAATCGAGTTGATCAGCTCGTCGAAGGAGGCTATCTGCTCCTTCGCCCGCTGCAGATGGTCCGCCACGTCGCGGAAGTACGCCTGTATATCCGGCGCGATCACGCGGGCCGGCCGGGTGGCGAGCTCCTCCAGCGGGCGGTCGAGCGGCACCACGGCCCGCTTCAGCTCGAGGAGTTCACGCTTGAGCTGGTAGATGCGGCCCGGATCGACCCGCGCGCCGTGCTCGGCGAAGACGTCGCTCTCGACATGGTCGATGTCCAGCTGCACCGAGTCGATGACCCGCAGATAGTCGTCCACCACGTGGTCCGCGATCGCGTGCAGCACCGCGGACGGCCCCAGGGCGAGCTGCTGCCGGTCGGACTCCAGGTCCTCGCGCACCGGACCCAGCGAGCCGTGCCGGCCGTGCCGCACGGTGACGACGAAGTCCGGGCCGAGGAACACCATGATCTCGCCGGTGTCCACCACCTCGCTGGTGGCGGTGAGCTCCTCGTGCTCGACGTAGCAGACCGTCTTGAAGACCGCGAACAGCGTCTCCCCGTACCGCTCCAGCTTGGGGCGCTGATGGGCCTCGACCGCGTCCTCCACCGCCAGCGGATGCAGGTCGAACAGCTCGGCGACGCCCGTGAACTCCTCGTCCGTCGGCTCGTGCAGCCCCAGCCAGACGAAACCCTCACCGCTCTTGCGCACCTGCCGCACGGCCTCCACCAGGTCGCCGCTCGCCGCCGTGCGCACACCGTCCCGGTAGGTCACGCAGTTGACCACCGAGGAGCCGAGCGGCGAACGGGCCGGGTGGCTCAGGTCCACGCGCGGCCGGCGCCGGGTCAGCCGGGCGACTCTGCGCAGTCCGGCGACCCTGCCGAGACTGGTGACCTTCCGCAGTTGTGCTGCCCTCGACATCCGGCTCTCCTCGCGTGGTTCCCCCGCGCAGCTTCCGCGCTCCGCGCCTTGGCGAGCAGTCTGCCAGCACGGCCCGGCCCCCGTGCGGGCCTGTGGACAGGGCTCGTTCCGCTTTGTTCCCGGCTGTGGACGAACCGAGTCGGCCGCGTTCCCGCCGCGTCGCCCACCGGGGACAAGCCGGGCAAATGGAATGATCGCATCATGATGCGAACCGACGGGAACGTGCTCCACCACCGGCAGTCCGAGGCGGCCGAGGGCCACGACGCCTTCGCCGCCCTGTACGACCCCACGACGATCCGGCATCTCGAGACTGTCGGAGTCCGCCCCGGCTGGCGCTGCTGGGAGATCGGCGGCGGCCCTTCCCTGGCCTTCTGGCTGGCCAAACGGGTCGGGCCGACGGGCCGGGTGCTGGCGACCTCGACCGACACCACCCGGCCCGCCCCCGCCGCCCGTCCTCCGGTGGAGGTCCTGAACCACGACATCGCGTCCGGCGAACCGCCCGCCGAGGGCTTCGACCTGGTGCACGCCCGGCTCCCGCTCGAGGCGGCGGCCGACCGCGAACGGGCGGTCCGCACCATGGCCGCCGCCCTGCGCCCCGGCGGACATCTGCTGATCGCGGACACCGACCCCGAGCTCCAGCCCCTCGCCTGCCCCGACGAGCACGGCCCCGAGGAGCGGCTCGCCAACCGGCTGCGGCAGGGCATCCACGAGCTCCGCACGAAGCGCGGCCAGAACTCCGCCCAGGGCCGCGTCCTGCCCCGTCTGCTGCGGCAGGCAGGCCTCACCGACGTCAGGGCCGACGCGTACGTGCCGCTCGCCGATCCGGCCTGCGCCACGCTGGAGTCCGTCACCGTCCGGCTGCTCGGCGACCGGCTCCTCGTGGCGGGACTGGCCACCGCAGGGGACATCGACGAGCACCTCGGCAACCTCGCCACGGGCCGGCTGGACCTGTCGGCCGCACCGCTGGTCTCCGCCCGGGGGCGCAAGTCGCAGGCGCCCAAGGTTTTGTGACGGGCGCTCGGACCCCTGGGGCGCCGAGGCCTCGCTGGACCAGCCGGAGGTCAAGCAGGGCCAAGGCCGGGTGTTGTTGGGCTGAGGCCGGGTCCTGCTGGACCAAGCCGAGGCCTCGCCGGACCACGGCCGAGGTCTCCCTGGACCAAGCCCGAGGTCTCGCGGGCCACGGCCGATCATGGCCGAAATCTTGCGGAACAGGCGTCAGACCCGCCCCGGAGGCCGCCCTCCCACGTGTTCCACCGCCCGCGCGCCCGCCGCGCACCCGCGTACCGCTGCCTCCTCCGGCTCCGTACCCGCCAGCAGAGCCGCGAGGAAGGCGCCGGTAAAGGCGTCGCCGGCGCCCGTGGTGTCCCGCGGCTCCGCCCGCACGGCCGGGACACGGGCGTACACCGCTCCCGAACGCGCCAGCAGCGCGCCGCGCGCCCCCTGCTTGGTCACCACCAGCGGGACGCTCCGGCTGAGCCGGGCCGTCGCCTCCGCCACGTCGGACAGCCCGGTGAGCAGGCAGGCCTCGTCGCGGCTGGGCAGCAGCACGTCCACACCGCCGGCCAGCGCCAGGAACCGCTCGGTGCCCAGCCGCGTGATGAACCCGGCCGAGGCCGGATCCAGGCTCACCGGCACGTCCCGTGCGCGGGCGGCCTTCATGGCCACCGTCACGAACTCCCGGCCGCTCTCGCTGAACAGCAGATAGCCCGACAGATGCAGCCGGGCCACTCCGTCCAGCAACGCGTCGGACCAGTCGGCCGGTGCGAGCCGCAGCGAGGCACCGCTGTCGGTGAGGAACGTCCGCTCCGCCCTGGCGCCCTCGTCCACCAGGCAGATCACCGTGCCGGTGGGCGCCTCCTCGTCGACGACGAGAGCCGGGCGCACCCCGCACGCCGTCAGCGCCCGCTCGTGCCACTCCGCCTCGTCCGCGCCGACCCGCCCCAGCAGCCGTACGTCCGCACCGCTCCAACGTGCCGCCCAGCAGGCCACATTGGCGCCCGCGCCGCCCGGCACCCGCCGGACGGAGGCCGTGGTGTCCGTGCCCGGGGCCAGCGGGCCACGGTGCCGGGCGACGACATCCGTGATCACATCACCGGCGACCAGCAGCGCTCCCGCGCGGCCCACCGTCACTCCCCGGCGTTCCAGGCCGCCGCGATCCGTGCCGCCAGGCGCACATTGCCCCGCACCGCCGCGAGATTGGCGGCGAGGGAGGCGCCGTCGGTGTGCCGCACCAGGTAGTCGAGAAGGAAGGGCGTGACCGCCTGCCCCGTGACGCCCTCCCGCTCGCAGGCGTGCAGCGCCTCGGCAAGCACACGGTCGTGAAGCGCCGGGTCCAGCTGCTCGTCCTCCGGCACGGGATGCGCCACGATCAGCGCCGACTCGGGCCCGCCGATCGCGTCCTGCGCCCGCATGACCCGGGCCACCTGCTCCGGGGTGTCCAGCCGCCAGTCCACCGGGTGCCCGGAGTCCGACAGATAGAAGCCGGGGAAGCGGTCCGTGCCGTACCCGGCGACCGCGACGCCCAGGGTCTCCAGCCGCTGCAGCGTCGCCGACACGTCCAGGATCGACTTCACGCCCGCGCACACCACCGTGATCCGGGTGTGCGCCAGCAGCGACAGATCGGCCGACTCGTCCTGCGTCACCGTCCACTGCCGGTGCACCCCGCCCAGACCGCCGGTCGCGAACACCCGCACGCCCGCCCGGGCGGCGAGCAGCGCGGTCGCCGACACGGTGGTGGCCCCGCTCGCCCCCGAGGCCACCGCGAGCGGCAGATCCCGGTGGCCCAGCTTGCGTATCCCGTCCTCGCTCGCGACCCGCTCCAGCTGGTCCTTGTCCAGACCGATGTGCGGCGACCCGTCCAGCACGGCGATCGTCGCCGGCACGGCACCCTCCTGCCGGACGGCGTCCTCCAGCTCCGCCGCCACCTGCAGATTGCGCGGCCGGGGCAGCCCGTGCGCGATGATCGTGGATTCCAGGGCCACCACCGGCCGGCCGGACGCGAGCGCCTCCCGCACCTCATCGGACACCGTGAGCACCACTGGTCTGCCTCCCGTCTGTCGCCCTTCCCTCATCTCTGGCGGGCCGGGCGCCTGATCAAACCCCTTGCACGGCGTCACGGAGATCGCGGAGCCTGGACGTATGACCGAAAACACGACGGACGATCACACGACGGACGCACCACACACGGCACGCCTCGACCACATCGTCCTCTGGGTGCGCGACCCCGTCGCCGCGGCCGGCTTCTACGAGAAGGCGGTCGGCCTGGAGCCCGTCCGGCTCCCCGACTACTCCGCGGGCGAGGCGCCCTTCCCGTCGGTGCGGGTCAATGAGGAGACCATCCTCGACCTGATGCCGGTGGCCAAGGCGGAGCGGATGACCATGCTTCCCGGCGCGGCGGAGAGCGCCGGCCACCCCGTGAACCACGTCTGCCTGTCCCTGTCGGCCCCCGCCTTCGACGCGCTGCGCACCCGCCTGGCGGAGCAGGGCGTACCGATGACGGACATCGGCCACGACTCCTTCGGAGCCCGCGGACTGGCCCGGCGCAGCTTCTACTTCCGCGACCCCGACGGCAACGTCTTCGAGGCGCGGCACTACGATTGATGCGCCTGATGCGCCTGATGCGCCTGATGCGCCGCTGACGCCCTGCCCGAGCCTCAGAACAGCGGCTCGGGCAGCACCCCTTCGAGCGCCAGCAGCCGCCGCTTGGTCTCCAGACCGCCCCCGAACCCGCCGATGCCGCCGCCGCTCTCCACCACCCGATGGCAGGGCACCACCACCGGCAGCGGATTGGCGCCCATCGCCATGCCCACCGCCTGCGCGGCACCGGGCTGGCCGACCCGCCCGGCCAGGTCGCCGTAGCCGACCACCGTGCCGTACGGGACTCCGGAGGCCAGCTGCTGGAGCACCTCGCGGTTGAAGCCGGAGATCAGCGACCAGTCCAGCGGCAGCTCGAACTCCTTGCGCTCACCGGCGAAGTAGGCCCGGACCTGGCGTATCGCCTCGGCCAGCAGCGGGGAGCCGGGCTCCTCGACCGGCTCACTGCCGAACCGCGACGCGAGCCGCCGCAAGGCCGCCTCGCGCACCGCGCCGGTCGCGTGGAAGACGACGTTGACCAGGCCCCTGCGGGTCGCCGCCAGCAGCAGCGGGCCGATGCCGGTGTCCACGACGGCCCACACGACCCGCTGCTCGTCCTGCCCATGGCTGTCCATGCGGCCCACCGTACGACCCGCCACTGACAACGCGACGGTCAGCGGCTCAGAGCCGCCTCGCCGGCAGCCGGACGCGCCGCTCAGGGGCCACCAGCCACCGGCAGCCGGACGCGGTTCAGCGGCCGGGCGCCGCCGACACCAGGACGCGGCGGTCAGCGCCCGGCAGCCACCGGCAGCAGACGCCGCGCTCAGCCACCCACCGCGTCCCGCACCACGTCCGGCGCGTTGCTGATGATCCCGTCCACCCCGAAGCCGGCCACCCGCCGGGCGGCGGCCGGGTCGTCCACGGTCCAGGTGAAGACCTCCATCCGCCTGCCGTGCGCCCCCCGGAAGGCGTGGACGGCCGTGACATAGCTCGCCGTCAGCGAGCCGTGCGGGGGATTGATCTGGTCGGTGAAGCTCGCGTACGCGGGCAGGTCGGCCACGGGCGGCGTGCCCAGGAAGCCCGTCTTGACGGCCGGCTTCAGCTCATGCACGGTGCGCACGCTGTCGGCGCTGAAGCTCTGCACGATCAGCCGCCTCCTGGTGTGCCACCGGTCCAGCCAGCCCTCGTTGCTGAGGACCTTGAGGGTGTCGCGCTCGATACCGGGATACAGCTGAGGATGCTTGATCTCCAGCAGCAGCTTCTGATGGTTCCGCTCCACCCGGTGGAGGTACTGCTCGAGCGTCGGCACACGGGCGCCCGCGTACTCGGGGCCGAACCAGCTGCCCGCGTCCAGCCGGGCGATCTCCGCGGCCGTGAAGTCCTTCACCTTCCACGGAGCCCGGTCGGGGAAGACCTCCTCGACATCGGTGGTGCGCCGCAGATTGTCGTCGTGCAGCACCACCAGTTCGCCGTCCTTGGTGCGCTGGACGTCGTTCTCCACCCAGTCGATGCCCAGCTCGGCCGCCTTGTCCACGGCCTCCAGGGTGTTCTCGGGCGCGTAGGCGGAGGCACCGCGGTGCGCGATGACCTCGGGACGCCACCGTTCGTCGCCCGTGGCACCGACGGGGGAGGCGGACAGCAGAAGGGCGGTGATGCTCAGGAGCGCGGTGGTCGAGGCGGCTACAGCGCGCAGATGCATGCGTACTCCTCGCGTCGTCTGACGATCCGATGTCACGGACGGATCAACAGTGACAGCAGAGGGTCAACGAGAAGCAGGCGCAGGATGGACAGACATTGAACGGCTGTCGCCGCACTCCGCACACTGGTGCCGCACAAGTGAGGCAAGGGCGTGTTTCTTTGCCGGAAAGTCGTTCGACTTTCCGGTGGGGGCCATACTCTCTGCGTCAACCCCGACCGCCCACGCGGTCCTGGGAGGGTGCTTCCATCGGGAATTCCGGGACGCAAAGGGCGGAAGGGCAGCCGCGCATGCAAGGCACGGTCGACGGACTCAGCTACGGTCTGGTCACACCGCTGGTGGCGTATCTCACGGCCTGCCTCGGCGGCGCCCTGGGCCTGCGCTGCACCACCCGGTCCATGGCCGTCACCGGAGCCCGGCGCCCCGGCCTGCTCGCGCTGGGCTCGGCCGCCCTCGGCTCGGGCATATGGACCATGCACTACATCGCGATGACGGGCTTCACCGTCAAGGGCACGACGCTCCACTACGACCGGGCGATGACCTTCGCGAGCCTGGCCCTCGCCATCGCCATGGCGGGCGTCGGGATCTTCATCGTCGGCTACCGGGGCGCCACCGGCGCCGCCCTGTTCACCGGCGGCACCATCACCGGCCTCGGCATCGCCTCGATGCACTACCTGGGCATGGCCAGTATCAGCCTCCACGGGGAGCTGGAGTACAACACCCTCACCGTCGCCGCCTCCGTCGTCATCGCCATGACCGCCGCCACCGCCGCGCTGTGGGCGGCCGGGCAGGTCAAGGGCTTCCTGTGGAGCGTCGGCGCCAGCCTCGTCATGGGGCTCGCGGTCACCGGCGCGCACTACACCGGCATGGCCGCCCTCACCGTCCACGTCCACGGCACGTCCGCCCCGGCCACCGGCGAGTCCGCCGGCGCCCTGCTCGCGCCGATGCTGACCGGCCCGCTGGCCCTGCTGGTCCTGGCCGCGGTCGTGGTGATCCTCGACCCGATGATGATCTCGGGACCGAAGGCCGTCACACCGGCCGGCCGGCGGCCCGGCGTCCCCGCCCACCCCGAGGCTCACTCCGCACGCCACCCCACGCCGACCAGGCGCCGCCTGCGCTACCGGGGCCCGGTGGAGCACCGCACCCGCACCCCGCAGCAGCGCTGACCGGACGGTCCGCCACCGCCGGCAGGCCCCCCGCCCGCGGCCCCCTGTCCGGCCCCGCCTACGGCCCCCTGTCCGGCCCCGCCCGCGGCCCGCTGCGGCACTCGGAGCCCGTTGATGCTCCTATTGGCTGTCAAGCGGCTTGGAGCCAGTTGCGGTAGGCATTGGCGAGG
>NZ_BAAAIZ010000070.1:4279-10106 GCF_039526425.1 Streptomyces thermospinosisporus | reverse complement strand
GGCGGCCGGGCGGGCCAGGGCGGCCGGGCGGCCGGGCGGGCCAGGGCGGCCGGGCGGCCGGGCGGGCCAGGACACCAGCCTGGTGCGACACCGTCCTAGTGCGGGGCCCCGCGCCATCCGGAGACCGGCAGCGCGAACTTCGCCACCAGACGGTCGGTGAACGAGGCGTGGTGCAGCCGCGCCAGCCGCACCGGCACCGCCCCCCGGCGCACCTCCACCCGCGCCCCGGCCGGAAGCTCCACCGTGCGCCGCCCGTCGCACCACAGCACCCCGGGCGGGACGTGCGGCAGAACCTCCACGGCCAGCACCGAGTCGGGCGAGGTCACCAGCGGCTTGGCGAACAGCGCGTGCGCCGAGATGGGCACCATCAGGAGGGCCTCCACCTCGGGCCACACCACCGGGCCCCCCGCGGAGAACGCGTAGGCGGTGGAGCCGGTGGGCGTGGCGCAGACGATGCCGTCGCAGCCGAACCCGGTGACCGGCCGCCCGTCGACCTCCATCACGACCTCCAGCATCCGCTCCGCGGACACCTTCTGCACGGCCGCCTCGTTCAGCGCCCAGTCGGTGTGCACGATGTCGCCGTTGCGGTGCACCACCACGTCGATGGTCATCCGCTCCTCGACCTCGTAGGCCCGGTTCACCACCCGGTCCACGACCTTGTCGAGGTCGTCGCGCTCGGCCTCCGCGAGGAACCCCACCCGGCCGAGGTTGACGCCGAGCATCGGCACCCCGGAGGCCCGCGCGAACTCCGCGCCGCGCAGCAGCGTGCCGTCACCGCCGAGGACGATCAGCAGCTCGCAGTCGTCGAGGCACTGCGGGGTGGCCTCCTTGACCGTCTCCACCTCGTCCGGCAGCGGCAGGTCCTGCGCCTCGGCCTCCAGCACCCGCACCCCGAGGCCGGAGCGCAGCAGCCCCTTGACCACGAGCTCGGCGCTGCGGATGGCCGCGGGCCGCCCGGTGTGGGCCAGCAGGAATACAGTTCGAGCTCGGTTCTGTGTCAACGCGGCCCCTCCGCCACAGCACGGTCAACATCGGCCGGGTCCAGTTCCGGAGCCCCGGCCCGCAGCCACAGGAAATATTCGACATTGCCGGAAGGTCCGGGCAGCGGGCTGGCGGTGACTCCCTGCACGCCGAGCCCCAGCTCCCATGCCTTCTCGGCCACACCCTTCACGGCCTCGGCCCGCAGCTGCGGGCTGCGCACCACGCCTCCGCTGCCGAGGCGCTCCTTGCCCACCTCGAACTGCGGCTTGACCATCATCACCAGGTCGGCGTCCGGGTTCACGCACCGCTTCAGGGCGGGCAGCACCAGCCCGAGCGGGATGAAGGACAGATCCCCCACGACAAGGTCCACAGGCTCCCCATCGATCGCATCGAGCGTCAACTCCCGTACGTTCGTACGGTCCTTGACGGTGACGCGTTCATCGCTCCGCAGAGACCACGCAAGTTGTCCGTATCCGACGTCCACGGCGACCACGTGCGCGGCGCCCGCCCGCAGCAGCACGTCCGTGAAGCCGCCGGTGGACGCCCCGGCGTCCAGGGCGCGCCGCCCCTTGACGACCAGCCCCTGCGGCACGAACACCTCGAGGGCGCCGGCGAGCTTGTGGCCACCGCGGGAGACGTAGTCCGGGTCGTTCTCGTCCTGGGCGACGACGATCGCGGCGGCGGTCTCGACCTGCGTGGCGGGCTTGGTCGCGACGGTCTTGCCGACGGTGACCCGCCCGGCGGCGATCAGCTGGCTGGCGTGCTCGCGCGAGCGCGCGAGCTTCCGGCGGACCAGCTCCGCGTCGAGCCGGCGGCGTGCGACTCCTGCCACGTTCGGTTCAGCTCCCCTGTCGGTGGTTCGTCGGATCGGCCGGGCGGCCCGCCGGCCCCGGGTGCGGGGCGCCGGCCGGGTGCGCGGCGGGCGGCACCGGTCCCGGGCGGGTGTCGAGGGCGGTGAGCGCGTCGCGCAGCCCCCGGTGCACATCCTCGTACACCTCGAGGTGACCGTCCGTGGTGAGGTGGTCGGCGTCGGCCAGCCGCTGCAGGTGGGCGTCCACCTCGGCGTTGCCGGTGGGGGTGCGGGGCACGCCGAGGGGCGCGGGGCCGGCGGGCTCGTGCCGGGGCTCCGCCGCGGGCTCGTGCCGGGGCTCCGCCGCGGGCTCCTCGTGCTCCCTGTGCTCCCCGTGCGCTGCCGGGCCGTCGGGCGCCACGGGGCTCGCGGGCGCCGCCGGGCTGTCGGGACGTGCGTCGTTCATGCCCCGACGCTACCCCGAACGCCTGGGGTACCGTCGTGCGCGATGGCCACGATCGAGGAGTGCCGTGCCGCACTGGACAAGCTTTCGGACAGCATGCAGCGCGCCGAGGGCGATGTGCGCGCCGCCGCGGCGATGGACCGCTCGGTCAGCTGCCACATCACCGACCTGGACGTGACGTTCGCCGGCCGGCTCACCGGCGGCCGCATCGAGGTGCACGGCACATACTCCGGCCCGCCCCGTGAGAAGGCGCAGATCCGGCTGGCGATGACGGGCGACGACCTGGTGGCGCTGGTCGACGGCGAGCTGCACTTCGCCCGCGCCTGGGCCTCGGGCCGGGTGCGGCTGGAAGCGGGGCTGCGGGACCTGCTGCGCCTGAGGAAGCTGCTCTGACCCGGCGGCTTACGCCCCGCCAGGTCAGGAGGCCGCCGCGGCGGCCCGCGCCTTGCGGGCGGCCGGCACGATCAGCGGGGTGCCGGTCTCCGGGTCGTCGATGACCTGGCAGCGCAGCCCGAAGACCTCCTGCACCAGCTCGGCGGTGACGATGTCCTTCGGGGCGCCCTCCGCGACGACCCTGCCCTCGCGCAGCGCGATCAGATGAGTGGCGTAGCGGGCGGCGTGGTTGAGGTCGTGCAGCACCGCGACCAGGGTGCGGCCCTGCTCCTCGTGAAGTTCCGCGCACAGGTCGAGGACGTCGATCTGGTGCTGGATGTCGAGGTAGGTGGTCGGCTCGTCGAGCAGCAGCAGCGGCGTCTGCTGGGCGAGGGCCATGGCGATCCACACCCGCTGCCGCTGGCCGCCGGAGAGTTCGTCGACATAACGGTCGGCCAGCTCCACGACCCCGGTCTGCGCCATGGACTCCTGCACCACCCGCTCGTCCTCGGTCGACCACTGGCGCAGGATGCCCTGGTGCGGGTAGCGGCCGCGGGCCACCAGGTCGGCGACGGTGATCCCGTCGGGCGCGATGGACGACTGGGGCAGCAGGCCGAGGGTGCGGGCGACCTTCTTGGCCGGCATCGACTGGATGAGCTGACCGTCGAGCAGGACCCGCCCGTGGCTGGGCTTGAGCATCCTCGACAGCGCGCGCAGCAGCGTCGACTTGCCGCAGGCGTTGGGACCGACGATGACGGTGAAGGAGTTGTCCGGTATCTCCACCGACAGCTGCTCGGCGATGACCCGCTGGTCGTAGGCGAGGGTGACGTTCTCGGCGGACAGGCGGTTCACGGTGCTCCTTGTGTTCTTCGGTCCGTTCAGTCCGCTGGGGGCGGGCGTGCGGGCGCTCATATCCGGCCCGCCCTGCGCTCGGCGACCAGCAGCCACAGCAGATAGGCACCGCCGAGCACCCCGGTGACCACTCCTACGGGCAGCTGGCCGGCGCCGAAGACGCGCTGGGAGACGAAGTCGGCGGTGACCAGCAGGGTGGCGCCCATGCACAGCGAGGCCAGCAGATTGGGGCCGGGCGAGCGGGTCAGGCGCCGGGCCAGCTGCGGCGCGGTCAGCGCGACGAAGCTGACCGGTCCGGCGGCGGCCGTCGCGGACGCGGTGAGCAGCACGGCCGAGACCATCAGCAGCATCCGCACCCGCTCGACCCGCACCCCGAGCGCGTAGGAGACGTCGTCGCCCATCTCCATCATCTTCAGGCCACGGGAGTTGGCGAGCACCAGCGGCACCAGGACGGCGCACAGCGCGAGCAGCGGCCACACCTGGTTCCAGTCCCGGCCGTCGAGGGACCCGGTCATCCACACCACCGCCTGGGCGGCGTCGATGATGTCGGACTTGGTGAGCAGATAGCCGTTGACCGCGGTGACGATCGCGGACACGCCGATGCCGACCAGCACCAGCCGGTATCCGTGCACGCCCCGCTTCCAGGCCAGCAGGTAGATGGCGGCTCCGGTCACCAGTCCGCCGACGAGGGCGCCGAGGGTGATCTGCTCGCTGCTCGCCGAGAACAGCACGATCATGGTGAGCGCACCGGCGGTCGCGCCCTGGCTGAGGCCGAGGACGTCCGGGCTGCCCAGCGGATTGCGGGAGATGGCCTGGAACAGCGCGCCGCCGAGCCCCAGCGAGGCACCGACCAGCAGCCCCACCAGCACCCGGGGCAGCCGCAGCTCGTTGACGATGAACTCCTGCCCGGCGTCGCCCTGCCCGGCCAGGGTCCGCAGCACGTCGCCGGCCCCGATCGGGAAGTCGCCGGTGCCGATCAGCAGCACGCTCGCGGTGAGCGCGGCGAGCACCAGCAGGACCACGGCCGTGAGGGCGCGCACGTCCAGCCGGACCGAGAGCCCGCCGGGGGTGCGTATCGCGCGGTTGCTCTTCACAGCTGGGCCGTCCTCCGCCGTCGTACGAGAAGAATGAAGACCGGGCCGCCGATGATCGCGGTGACGATGCCGACCTGGAGCTCCGCGGGCCGGGCCACGATCCGGCCGATGACATCGGCCCCGAGCAGCAGCACCGGCGACAGGACCGCCGCGTACGGCAGGATCCAGCGCTGGTCGGGCCCGGTGAAGGAGCGCACCACGTGCGGCACCATCAGACCGACGAAGATGATCGGCCCGCAGGCGGCGGTGGCGGCCCCGCACAGCACAGTGGCCGTCAGCATCGACAGCGCCCGGGTCCGGTTGAGGTTGGCGCCGAGGGCCTTGGCGGTGTCGTCGCCCATGGCCATGGCGTTCAGCGGGCGGGCCAGCAGCAGGGCAAGCGCGGAGCCGGCCAGCAGGAACGGAAGCACCTGCACGATGGTCGAGGTGTCGCCCGCGGCGAGCGAACCGACCGTCCAGAAGCGCATCTTCCCGAGCGCGGCGTCGTCCAGAATCATGATCGCCTGGAGGTAGCCGTAGAGCGCCGCGCTGACGGCGGTTCCGGCGAGCGCCAGCCGCACCGGGGTCACGGCCCGGCTTCCGCCGAGGAACCACACCAGCGCGCCGACCGCCGCCGCCCCGCAGAACGCGAACCACACATAGCCCGACAGGGATGTGACGCCGAAGAAGGTGATCGCGGTGACGACGGCCGCGGAGGCGCCCGCGTTGATGCCGAGCAGCCCGGGGTCGGCCAGCGGATTGCGGGTCAGCGCCTGGAGCACCGCCCCCGCGAGCCCCAGCGCGGCGCCGACGAGCAGCCCCAGCAGGGTTCGTGACAACCGGTCGGCCACGACGGTGTCGCCGTAGGTGCCCGAGTCCTCGAACAGCCCGTGCCAGACCTGTCCCAGGGACAGGTCCTTCGCCCCGATCGCGATGCTCGCCCCGGCGACGCACGCCAGCAGCACGACGGAGAGCAGCAGCCCGAAGGCACGTACCGCTCGCCGTCTGGGAAGCACGGAGGCTGTCTCCGCGCGCTGTTCAACGGGACTCTCGACCAACACGCAGTTAGGTTAGCCTACCCTGCCGATCTTTCCCGAGACACCGGTCACGCCGGACCCCGGGCGGCTCGCCCCGGGGTGGCTCACAGTCCCAGCCGGGCCAGCGCCTTGTCCGCGTCCAGCGTGCACACGCCGTCACCGGCCGCCGTCCACGCCGCCGCGCACAGCGCCCGCAGCCCGTCCATGGCGGCACCCTCCCCCGCCAGCTCCAGCGACCCGGCGGCCGCCGTCGCCGTCC
>NZ_BAAAIZ010000070.1:0-4244 GCF_039526425.1 Streptomyces thermospinosisporus | reverse complement strand
AAGCCGTCGCCCTCCGCCACGACGTCCGGCTGCGCGGTGAGCAGCCCGCGCAGATCGGCGTCGACATACGTCGGCCGGTGCTGCGGCGGCGCGGCGAGCAGCCGCGCGCCGTCCGTCACGCCGGTCAGCACCAGCAGCGAGTCGACGCCGCCGTTGAACGCCCCCTCGATGTCCGTGTCCAGCCGGTCCCCGACCACCAGCGGCCGCTTCGCCCCCGTCCGCAGAATGGTCTCCTTGTGCATCGGCGGCAGCGGCTTGCCCGCCACCTGCGGCTCGGCACCGGTGGCTATCCGCACCACCTCCACCGCCGCCCCGTTGCCCGGCGCGATGCCCCGGCCGCTGGGGATGGTCAGATCCGTGTTGGACGCGAACCACGGCACCCCGCGCGCCACGGCGTAGCTCGCCTCCGCGAACCGCCCCCACGTCAGCTCCGGCCCGCCGTACCCCTGGACGACCGCCGCCGGGTCGTCGTCGGCCGACTCCACCGGCACAAGACCGCGCTCGCGCAGCGCCACCCGCAGCCCCTCGCCGCCGATCACCAGCACCCGGGAACCCGGCGGCACCTGCTCGCTGATCAGCCGCGCCACCGCCTGCGCCGAGGTGATCACGTCCTCGGCGCCCGTCGGTATCCCCAGCTCCGTCAGATGCGCCGCCACCGCGTCCGGCGTCCGCAGCGCGTTGTTCGTCACGTACGCCAGATGCATCCCCCGCTCACGGGCCACGGCGAGCGACTCGACGGCATGCGCGATCGCGCTGCCCCCCGCATACACCACCCCGTCCAGATCGAGCAGCGCCGTGTCGTACGCCTCGCTCAGGGCACGCTCGCTGCCCCCGGGCCTCGTCCTGACGCCGCTCACGCTCATCCGCCTCGCTCCTCGTCCGTCCGCTTCACCACGATCATCCCCCATCCCGCTGACAGCCCGCGCACCCGTACGATGCCGGGATGAACACTGCAGGTCACTCGGAAGCACAGGCGCACCGAGGTCTGGAACTCACCCCGTTCCGTGGCCTTCGCTACGACCCCGACCGGGTCGGCAGCCTGTCCGCCGTGACGTCGCCGCCGTACGACGTCGTCGTCCGTCCCGACGGTCTGCACCACCTCCAGTCCGCCGACCCGCACAACATCGTCCGGCTGATCCTGCCGGAGGCGGACACCCCCGAGGCCCGTAACGCCCAGGCCGCCGCCACGCTGCGCCGCTGGCGCGCCGAGGGCATCCTCACCCCCGACCCCGAGCCCGGTCTGTACGTCTACCAGCAGAGCGACGACGAGGGCCTGCTGCAGCGCGGCATCATCGGCACCCTGCGCGTCACGGACCCCGACGAGCAGCTGGTCCTGCCGCACGAGGACGTGATGCCGCACATCGTCGCCGACCGCGCTGCCCTGATGCGCGCCACCTCCGCCAACCTCGAACCCCTGCTGCTCACCTACCGCGGCGACGAATCGGCGCCCCTGACAGCCGCCCGCATCGAGCATGCGGCGGGCCGGCCCCCGCTGCTGGCCACCACCACCGAGGACGGCGTCCACCACCGCCTGTGGTCCCTCACCGACCCGGCCGACGTGGACGCCATCGCCAAGGAGCTCGCCGGCCACCAGGCCCTCATCGCCGACGGCCACCACCGCTGGGCCACCTACCTCCGCCTCCGCAAGGAGCACGCCTCCCCCAGCCCCTGGGACCACGGCCTGGTCCTGCTCGTGGACACCGCCCGCTACCCGCTGCGGGTCCGCGCCATCCACCGCCTGCTGCACCGGCTGCCCGTGGCGGACGCGCTGGCCGCCCTGCACGGCCTGTTCCGGGTCCGCCGCGTGGACGCGGCGCTCCCGGACGCCCTGGCGGTGCTGGCCGAGGCGGCGGACGAGGGCAACGCCTTCCTGCTGGCCGGCGACGGCACCTTCCACCTCGTCGACCGCCCGGACCCGGACCTGCTGGCCCGCACGGTCCCGGCCGACCGCCCGGAGGCCTGGCGCACCCTGGACGCCACCGTCCTGCACGCCACGCTCCTCGAGCACGTCTGGCGCGTCCCCGACGACTCCCCCGCGCACATCGCCTACATCCACGACACGGCCGCCACGGTGGAGAAGGCGGAGCGCGACGGCGGCACGGCGGTCCTGATGCACCCGGTCCGCGAGGAGATCGTCCGCGATCTGGCCCGCCAGGGCGTCACCATGCCCCGCAAGTCCACGTCCTTCGGCCCGAAACCGGCGTCGGGGCTCGTGCTGCGCGCCCTGGACCTCTGAGCCCGCAGCCGGCAGCCTGCCGCCTGCCTCCGGACCTCCGGGACGACAAAGGGGCGGGTCCGTCACCGGAACCCGCCCCTTCGTCTCACTGCTTCACCTTCTGCATCTTCACTGTCCGGACCTCAGTCCTTGCCGGTGTCGTCGTCCTCCGGAAGGTCCTCGGCCTCGTCCTCCTGCGACTCGTCGAGGGCGTCCACGAACGCCACACCGTCCAGCTCGGCCAGCCGGTCGGAGGCGTCGGTGCTGCCCTCCCGGTCGGCCTCCACGGCCTTCGCGAACCACTCCCGCGCCTCGTCGGTACGCCCGGCGGCGAGCAGCGCGTCGGCGTACGCGTACCGCAGCCGCGCGGTCCACGGCTGCACCGCGTTCGACGCCAGCTCGGAGCTCTGCAGGGTGACGATCGCCGCGTCCAGCTGCCCCATGTCACGCCGGGCGCCGGCCGCGACCAGCCGCATCTCCACCTGACCGGCCTTGTCCAGCTTCTGCACCTCGGGCGCACCGGCCATGTCCAGCGCCTTCTCCGGCCGGCCGAGCCCGCGCTCGCAGTCCGCCATCAGCGGCCACAGCTCCGCAGTCCCGGTCATCCGCCGCGCGGCCCGGAACTCGGCGAGCGCCTCGCCGTACTTCTGGTTGGCGTACGCGGCGAACCCGGCGGCCTCCCGTACGGCGGCGACACGCGAGGCCAGGCGCAGGGCCACCCTGGAGTAGCCGTAGGCGCGCTCGGGGTCCTCGTCGATGAGCCGGGCGACCATCACCAGGTTCTTGGCGACGTCCTCGGCGAGCGTCTTGGGCAGGCTCTGCAGCTCCTGCCGCACGTCCTTGTCGATCTCCTCGCCGGTGACGTCCTCGGGGATCGGCAGCCGCTTGATGGGCTCGCGGTCCCGGTCCCGCTCCTCGCGGAAGCGCCCGCCGCCCTGCCGCTCGTCCCGGCCACGGTAGCCACCGGGACGGCCGCCCCGGTCGTCCCGGCGCGGCCCGCGCCCGCGGTCGTCCCGCCCGCGGAAACCACCGCGCTCCCGGTTGCCCTCACGGCCGCGGAAGCCGCCACGGTCGTCGTCCCGGCCACGGAACCCACCACGCTCGCCGCGCTCGCCGCCTCGGCGGCCGGAGCCCTCACGCCGGTCGTCCCGCCCGCGGAACCCGCCGCGGTCACCGCGCTCGCGGTCGCCGCGCTCGCCGCCCCGGTAGTCGTCACGACGGAACCCGCCGCGGTCCCGGCGGTCGTCCCGTCGGTCATCGCGGTCCCGGCGGTCGTCCCGTCGGTCATCGCGGTCCCGGCGGTCGTCCCGTCGCTCGTCACGGTCCCGGCGGTCGTCACGGCCTCGGTAACCGCCGCGCTCGCCGCCGCGGTTGTCGTCCCGGCGGAACCCGCCGCGGTCACCGCGCTCGCCGCGCTGGTCGTCGCGGCCCCGGTAACTGCCGCGTTCTCCGCCGCGGTTGTCGTCCCGGCCACGGAAACCGCCACGCTCCGGCCGGCCACCGTTCCGGTCGTCGCGCCGGAAACCACCGCGCTCACCACGGTCACGGTCGCCGTCCCTGCGGAATCCGCGATCACGGTCATCGTTGCGTCCGGGGCCGCCGCGCCGGGCGCCGCCCCGTTCACCACTGTCCCGTCGCCGCTGGTCGCGCTCCGGTCGGTCGTCGGGAGAGTTGGTGGACATCGGTGACTCCTGTCTTCGGTACCGCAAGCATAAAGAGAAAAGGACCCCTGATCCCAGCTGTACGCTGGCGACCAGGGGTCCTTCCAAAGATTGTTCGGCGGCGTCCTACTCTCCCACAGGGTCCCCCCTGCAGTACCATCGGCGCTGTAAGGCTTAGCTTCCGGGTTCGGAATGTAACCGGGCGTTTCCCCTACGCTATGACCACCGAAACCCTAATGGTTTCGAGCGAACAAGCACACTCTTCTGTTATGCGTTCTGCTCAAAGCCGACAACGGTCGTTGTCTCAGAACTGACAGTGGACGCGAGCACCTGAGGACAAGCCCTCGGCCTATTAGTACCGGTCAACT
>NZ_BAAAIZ010000069.1:179778-184404 GCF_039526425.1 Streptomyces thermospinosisporus | reverse complement strand
AGTGGGTGGAGATCGACAACCACGACGACCTCGCCCGCGGACGGGAGATCGCGTGCCAGTTCTGACGAGGCTCATTCCGTCCCCGGTCGTGGTGGACATCCGCCCGGGTGCCCTCGACGACCTGGCGGCCGTCCTCGCCGATCAGCGCATCTCGCAGTCGGGCCGGCTGGCCGTCGCCATCAGCGGCGGCTCCGGTGCCCGGCTGCGGGAGCGGGTGGCGCCCTCGCTTCCCGGCGCGACCTGGTTCGAGGTCGGCGGCGGCACCATCGACGACGCCGTCCGGCTCGCCGACGAGATGAAGTCCGGGCGCTACGACGCGGTCGTGGGGCTCGGCGGCGGCAAGGTCATCGACTGCGCCAAGTACTCGGCGGCCCGCATCGGGCTGCCGATGGTCGCGGTGGCCACCAACCTCTCGCACGACGGCATCTGCTCGCCCGTGTCCATCCTGGACAACGACGCGGGCCGGGGCTCCTACGGCGTGCCGACGCCCATCGCGCTGCTCATCGACCTGGACGTGATCCGCGAGGCGCCCGTGCGCTTCGTGCGCTCCGGCATCGGCGACGCCATCTCCAACATCTCCGCCGTCGCCGACTGGGAGCTGTCCCACCGGGTCCACGGTGAGAAGGTCGACGGTCTGGCCGCGGCGATGGCCCGCCAGGCCGGCGAGGCGGTGCTCCGGCACCCGGGCAGCGCGGGCGACGACGGCTTCCTCACCGTGCTGTCCGAGGGGCTGGTGATGTCCGGCATCGCCATGTCCATCGCGGGGCACACCCGGCCGTCCTCCGGCGCCTGCCACGAGATCAGCCACGCGCTCGACCTGCTGTACCCCAGGCGTGCGGCGAGCCACGGCGAGCAGGTGGGACTGGGCGCGGCCTTCGCCATGCATCTGCGCGGCGACCAGCAGGGCTCGCGGCTGATGGCAGAGACCCTGCGCCGGCACGGGCTTCCGGTGCTGGCGGAGGAGATCGGGTTCAGCGACGAGGAGTTCGTCCGGGCCGTGGAGTTCGCGCCGGAGACCCGGCCGGGCCGCTACACGATCCTGGAGCATCTGGAGCTGTCACCGGAGCAGATCAAGGGCGCCTACGCCGACTACCGGACGTCCGTCGCGGACGGCGCGGGCCCGGTTTGACCCCTCGGGTGCGGGCCCCGTACCCTTGACCGTCGGCGTGTCCATCGGGACCGCCACATCCCCGTAAACCTCTTCCTTCCGGGCACCGAGGTGTCCGGAAGAGGCCGTTCGCGTTCATGCCGAGCGGCTGGCCTGCGGGGGTGCCGTTCTTCGAGCGAAAGAGAGATCGCGTGTACGCCATCGTGCGCAGCGGTGGTCGCCAGCACAAGGTTGCAGTGGGCGACATCGTCGAGGTTGACAAGATTTCCACCGCCAAGGTGGGCGACACGGTCGAGCTCTCGACCCTGCTCGTCGTCGACGGCGACTCCGTGACCAGTGACCCGTGGGTGCTGGCCGGCATCAAGGTCCGGGCCGAGGTCGTGGACCACCACAAGGGCCAGAAGATCGACATTCTGCGCTACAAGAACAAGACCGGCTACCGCCGCCGGCAGGGCCACCGCCAGCAGTACACGGCGATCAAGGTCACTGAGATCCCCACGGCTGCGAAGTAAGGGACTGAGGAGAGATGGCACACAAGAAGGGCGCATCGTCCACCCGTAACGGTCGCGACTCGAACGCCCAGCGGCTCGGCGTGAAGCGCTTCGGCGGTCAGGTCGTCAACGCGGGTGAGATCCTGGTCCGTCAGCGCGGCACCCACTTCCACCCGGGTGCCGGTGTCGGCCGTGGCGGCGACGACACTCTGTTCGCGCTTCAGGCCGGTGCGGTGCAGTTCGGCACCAGCCGTGGCCGCAAGGTCGTGAACATCGTCCCGGTTGCCTGAATCGCCTGATTCAGCGCCGGACACCTTCGCGAGGCGGACCTCACTTCCCGGGCGGGAAGGCGGGTCCGCCTTTCGCGTGTTAAGACGCGTATGACCTGCTGCGTGCGGGACGCGTGGCACGAGCCGCGTGCGGAAGGCGTGGCACGAGCCGCGTGCGGACGCGTGGCAAGAATCAAGAATTTCCTGAACGTCTCTGGAGGCACCCCACCATGACCACCTTCGTGGACCGCGTCGAACTGCATGTCGCCGCGGGTAACGGAGGTCACGGCTGTGCCTCCGTCCACCGTGAGAAGTTCAAGCCGCTCGGCGGACCCGACGGCGGCAACGGCGGGCGCGGCGGCGATGTGATCCTCACCGTCGACCAGTCCGTGACCACCCTGCTCGACTACCACCACTCGCCGCACCGCAAGGCCACCAACGGCAAGCCCGGCGAGGGCGGCAACCGCAGCGGCAAGGACGGTCAGGACCTGGTCCTGCCCGTGCCGGACGGCACCGTGGTGCTCGACAAGGCCGGCAATGTGCTCGCCGACCTCGTCGGGCACGGCACCTCCTACGTCGCCGCCCAGGGCGGACGCGGCGGGCTCGGCAACGCCGCCCTCGCCTCCGCGCGGCGCAAGGCGCCCGGCTTCGCCCTGCTCGGCGAGCCGGGGGACGTGCGGGACATCGTCCTGGAGCTGAAGACCGTCGCCGACGTGGCGCTGGTCGGCTACCCGAGCGCCGGGAAGTCCTCGCTGATCTCCGTGCTCTCCGCCGCCAAGCCGAAGATCGCGGACTACCCCTTCACCACGCTGGTGCCGAACCTGGGCGTGGTCACCGCCGGGTCGACCGTCTACACCATCGCGGACGTCCCCGGTCTGATCCCGGGCGCCAGCCAGGGCCGCGGCCTCGGGCTTGAGTTCCTGCGGCACGTCGAGCGGTGCAGCGTGCTGGTGCACGTGCTGGACACGGCCACCCTCGAGTCCGACCGCGACCCCGTCTCCGACCTCGACGTCATCGAGGACGAGCTGCGCGCGTACGGCGGGCTCGACGACCGTCCCCGCGTGGTCGTCCTCAACAAGATCGACGTCCCGGACGGCAAGGACCTGGCCGAGATGGTGCGGCCGGACCTGGAGGCGCGCGGCTACCGCGTCTTCGAGGTGTCCGCCGTCGCCCACCTCGGGCTGAAGGAGCTGTCGTACGCGCTCGCCGAGCTGGTCGCGCAGGCGCGGGCCGCCAAGCCCAAGGAGGAGTCGACCCGCATCGTCATCCGGCCCAAGGCCGTGGACGACGCCGGCTTCACCGTCACCCGCGAGGCCGACGGACTGTTCCGGGTGCGCGGCGAGAAGCCCGAACGCTGGGTGCGCCAGACCGACTTCAACAACGACGAGGCCGTCGGCTACCTCGCCGACCGGCTCAACCGCCTCGGTGTCGAGGAGGAGCTGGTGAAGGCCGGCGCCCGCGCCGGTGACGGCGTGGCCATCGGACCGGAGGAGAACGCGGTCGTCTTCGACTGGGAGCCGTCCATGTCCGCCGGCGCCGAGATGCTCGGCCGGCGCGGCGAGGACCACCGCTTCGAGGCGCCCCGCCCGGCCGCCCAGCGCCGCCGCGACCGCCAGGCGGAACGCGACGAGGCCGAGCGGGAGTTCGACGACTTCGACCCCTTCTAGGCGGACACCCCCTGAACTTCGACGGGCTGATCGACGCCTTCGCCACCGTGGCGGCACGGCACCCGGACTGGCGGCTGCGCATCTACGGCAGCGACCCCGAGGAGCCCGCCCTGCGCCGGCGGATCCAGGAGCGGGGGCTGTACAACCACGTGCATCTGATGGGGACCGCGTTCCCGGTCACCGCCGAGTTCGCCAAGGGCTCGGTCTTCGTCCTGCCGTCGCTGCGTGAGCCGTTCGGGAACGTGACCGTGGAGGCGATGACCCGGAGGCTGCCGGTGGTCGCCATGGACTGCGACCACGGGCCGCGCAACATCCTCACGCACGGCGAGGACGGCCTGCTGATCCCGCCCGGGGACACCGCGAGGCCCTGGCGCAGGCCGTCATCGAGCTGATCGAGGACGACGACCGGCGCAGGGCCATGGCCGAGAAGGCCCGGCGGACCTCCGAGCGGTACGGTCCCGGCCCCAGCGCCGAGCGGTTCGAGGCGATCCTCACCGCGGCAGCGGCCGCCCGTGAGCTGCCCGGCGCGGCCGACTGCACCGTGCTGGCCGACGGGGACCTCCAGGTGCGGCTCCGCCCGCAGCGGCAGGCGGGCGCGGTCCCGGACGGGCTGTCGCTGCTCTGCCGGGACGTGCAGGGAAGAAGCGATTCGGTGACGTCCCCCTTCCTCGGCGGCACGGCGATCGTCCCGCGCCGCGGCACCCTGGCGGAGGGCACCTGGGAACTGGTCGTCGTCTCGGCCCAGGGCCCGGAGAAGGTGCTGCACGCCGGGCACTGCGACGCCGGCCATCTGGTCGCCCCCGCCTGGGAGCCGGGCCCCGAGGGCCTCCAGGTGCTGCTGCCGTCCGGTTCGAGACGCCGCTGGACGTCCTGGTCGCCGAACACGCCGACGAGGAGCAGATCCGGGACGTCTGGGTGAGGTCCGGAACGGCCGGCCGCGCGCGGGTCGGCATGCTGCTCACCGACATCCTGCATCCCTACAAGGTCTTCCGGTATCCGCGTCCTGTCCGCCGGCGCCCCGTCAGGGAGACGGCGGGAGCCGGCCGCCCCCAGGGCCGCCGCTTCCTGCGCGGCGACCGCGGCGAGCGCGG